>DUGT01000017.1:6453-6800 GCA_013331275.1 Methanosarcina sp.
GACCACAACAGGCATGCAATAGTCATGGAACTTGCAAAAGGTAGCCTTCTTTCAAAAACAAAACTTATTGACCCTGAATGGTATCTCGATGAGATCCTCAAACAGGTAAAAATTACCTATTCACTGGGAATTATCCACGCCGATCTAAGTGAGTATAATATTTTTGCTTCCGAAGATGGAGTCCAGTTAATTGACTGGCCTCAGTATGTTACTCCTGAACACCCCCACGCCGATGAAATTCTCGAGAGGGACGTTTCAAACGTTTTAACTCATTTTTTCCGAAAATACGGAGTTAAAAGGGAGCTTGATGAAACAATCCGCGAAATTAAGAGCCAAACAGGCAAAAA
>DUGT01000017.1:6946-7458 GCA_013331275.1 Methanosarcina sp.
CAGAAAACAGGGCTGAAAAAGGTACTGTGGAAAAATGGGAGCTTGAAGAAGCCCTGGAAGAAGGCTTTGAAAAAACAGACATGGAAAAAAACTTTGAAGAGGACTTTGAAAAAGATATTTTTCAGGAAGAGGACTTTGAAACCGAAAGATTTGAGACGGAAAGTTTCGAAGCTGAAAAATTTGAGGCTGAGGAATTTGAAGCTGAAGAATTCGAATCAGATGAAACTGAAGCAGAAGATCGAAAAGTACAGGATCTCAAAAAAACGGCCTCGGAAAAAAGGGCTTCAGATAAAGAGTAAATTGACCTTATACATGATGAAATAGCCTCTAACGAAAGCGCGAGTCTCAAAACTGATGAGAAGGTTTGTTTTTATCTGATCAGCGACACTTCCGGCTACTAGAGATGTAGTATCTCATCATTTCTTAGTTTACGAACATAAGCAGAGGAAGTTCATGCAGACCAGGATAGAAGCCATAAAATAAAACTTAATCTTTATCTTTATCTTTATCTT
>DUGT01000017.1:7740-7897 GCA_013331275.1 Methanosarcina sp.
CTTTATCTTTATCTTTATCTTTTTATCTTCATTAGTTCAATAGACTATAGTTTGAGGAACTACATTTTGATGTGCCTTGTAAAAGAATGAACACTTATAAAAAAAGGCACTTATCCTGACTTACGTCTGGCCTTTTATACTTTCTTCTGCTTTCTTC
>DUGT01000036.1:0-187 GCA_013331275.1 Methanosarcina sp.
CAATGAATACCAGATCTCCTTTTTTCAGTTTTCTATCACGGCTTCCGATAAGGGGAACTGCAGGGCTCATCCCGTAAATTCCGCCAGGCCCGTTAAAATAGGAAGGATAAATCGAGCTTTCACCGAAGCAGACATTTCCCAGGACCATCTCGGTATCAAACATTCCAAAACGGCACAATCCATGATG
>DUGT01000036.1:386-2597 GCA_013331275.1 Methanosarcina sp.
AGATCTTCAAGTACATGCTGATGAATCCTGCCAGCTTTTCTTGTTAGTGAGAGTTCATATTCACTTTTTACTGCTCTGACAGCACAAATTTGAGAGTCAGCAGATTTGACATTCTTAAAAGGGAAATACTTTTGGAACCTCTGGTATAAAGCTAGAGGAATAACTTCGGTTTCAAGGTATACCGTGCTCGGAAGCTCACTTATGCTCTTTGCAGCATCACGAAAACTGTTCATAGGTTCTATATTTGGAAATAAAGATTCGCCCAGGGCTCTTTCGTAGCTGCGGCGTACCCAGAAAGTCGCTTCTTCGTTCTTAGGGATAATTAACATTCCATCCTGCATCGTACCTGTAAAATAATAAAGGTTTATTTTACTGAAAATAACAGCTATTTCCCATTGAGGATCTGAGATATCCATCCGTTTTCTAAAATTTCTCATCCGGTTTTTCAGTTCGGTTAAAGGTACTTTTTTAATCATGTAAATTCCTTTATTAGTTATCTGTTATCAATTAAGAGATATCACTTACATAGTAATAGGTAAGAATCTGTTAGACAAGAATTTATGAGCAAATATAGATAGTAAATATATGTAATAATTTTTGTTTTTCATAACACTATATTTTACAGTGATTTTTAAAAATATACCTTTTACAGTGATTTCTTCAAAGGTAAGAAGTAACTTTATAACCAGTTAACCTTAGGGCTAGTTAATTTCAGGGCTAATAAGATCTTAGTTCGTTTCTCAAAATAGAAAGAATAACTAGAATGAAAACAAAGTAAAAAGAAATGAAAAGTAAAAAGAAATGAAAAGTAAAAAGAAATGAAAAGTAAAAAGAAATGAAAAGTAATACAAAGGGCTTTTTGAAAAGGGGTTATCATGTTAGGAAAATTCGAAGACCTTATTGAAAAAGCTTCAGAGATGGGGCTCAAGGCTTACTTTGTGGATGCAGGAAACATTCCGATTGAAAACAGGATTGCTCTGAAATGCGCTTACGGCTGCAAAGGTTATGGAAAGAGATTGAGCTGTCCACCTAATGTTATATCGGTTGAGGAATTTAGAAAAATCATAGGAGAATACAATAGTGCACTTCTACTTGTCGATGAATGCGATACTTCACTGGTATCGGACATCCTTGAAGCCTGGGGAGAAATTCGCAAGGATTCCTTCCATAAAATGTTAGAGCTCGAACATGAAGCTTTCAGGGAAGGTTTTACTTTTGCTCACCTCCTTAGGCCCGGCTCATGTAACGAGTGTGACGTCTGTAATCTTGAAAAATGCATAAAGCCGGAATTGAGGCGTTTTGCACCTGAGGCTGTAGGAGTAAACATTCAAAAAGCGATGGAAAAAGCAGGACTTGTACTTGAGTTCTGCAAACCTGAGAAAACCGTGTGTGTAGGAATTTTGCTGCTTGAGTAAAAATTCAAGCAAAATGAATTATTTATATTTCAAAACCTTTTAAATTTCCATCTAAAATATTGAAAAATTAAAAGAAATACTAAATGAAAAAAGCGAAATTAATAAAAGAGTTTAGCTTCATAGTCCTGGTGAAATATCCAGATTAGTAAAAATAATTTAAAAGTTTGAGTCGCCATACACAATGTTCTAATTTAATTAGCGATTATTCTAATTTAATTAGCGATTATTCTACTCTCATTAACGATCGCAATTTAGTTAACAAAGATATAAAGTCTATTACTTTCTAACATACTTTGTGAAATCTATAGCAAACTGGAGGTTTTTTCAAATTGAGTTCTGAAACGTTAAAAATAGCTGTCTTAGGAGGAACTGGCAATATAGGAGAAGGTATGGTGCTCAGGCTGGCCCTTCAAAACCTTATGGCTGAAGGTGTAAAGAACGAGATCATTATAGGGTCCAGATCCAAGGAAGCTGCCGATGAAGCTGCAAAACAAGACTTATCAGAGCTTGAAAATTGTGGGTTCGATACTTCAAGAATAAACATTACAGGAAACACTAATCTTGAAGCTGCGAAGGCAGCCGAAATAATAATTCTTTCTCTTCGTTTTGACCATGTTATACCATTGCTGCATGAGATTCGTGAAACTATTGAAAACAAGATTATTATTACTCCTGTAGTCCCGATGGTAAAGGAAGGAGACTTATTTGTATATAAACCTCCAGAAGAAGGTTCAGCCGCTCTTGCAATTCAGAAAAATGTGCCGGCTTCTACAAAAGTTGTTGCAGCCTTTCACAA
>DUGT01000036.1:2777-5242 GCA_013331275.1 Methanosarcina sp.
TGCGGTGATGATGCAGAAGCAAAGAAGCTTGTCATTAAGCTTACAGAGCATATGGGATGTCTGAGACCCCTGGACGGAGGTCCTATTAAGCAGGCAAACACTATGGAATCGCTTACACCACTACTGATCAACCTTGCAAAACTCAATGGACTAAAAGATCTCGGAATAAACTTTTCTTGATAATATCTTCTGGAACCACGAGAGATTATGCAGAAAAAATCAGAAACGAAAGATATTGAATCTGGAGAGACAAGTATTCTTCCGGAAACTCAATTTTATATAAGCGTATAAATAATATATCTGAAGGCATAGGTTTTAGGAATATATGAAACAAGGACCTCTGCCTGAAGATATATAAACAAACTCAGTAACAGATAACTGATAAAAATTCATTAATGAATGATCGGCAAGAACTAATTAATTAACGAATGACTGGCAAAAACTAACCATTAATAGATGGTTAATAAAAAGAAATTCTAAAATCTGTGACTATTAATCTTGAACTAAATTCTTCACTCCTTTTATTGAACCGGACAAATTTAGCTTATGTTAAATATTATGAGGTTAATAATTAAAATGAGTAAAATCTGCAAGAAATGAACTCATCACGAGAAAAATCTGTAAAAAATAAACTCAGCATGAGAAAAATCTGTAAGAAAATAACTTATCAGTGAAGAATCGGAAAGCACTTACAAAGAATTTTTCAGGAAAAACCTGTTTATCGTAAAGTTCTAAAAACTAATTTCAGTTGCGGAATTTTCTCTTTACCTAATTATCTTGCTTATCTTTCTTTTCTAAAAAGACGAACCGAATAAATCAGACAGTGAACCTGTATGAGTGAAGAATTATCAAAAGTGTTAAAGGATGCAGGTCTTGACTTACTTTCCTGCATGCAGTGTGGCACATGCACAGGGAGTTGTCCTTCAGGGCGGCATACCGGGCTTAATACAAGAAGAATTCTTCGGGACGCACGCAAGAACAGAGTATCAGTCCTTTCTGATGATGCACTCTGGCTCTGTACTACCTGTTATACCTGTCAGGAACGCTGCCCGCGCGATATACCAATTACCGACGCTCTCCTTGAGTTAAGGAGACTTGCAGTAAAAAAGGGTTTAATGCTTCCGGAGCATAGGAAGATCTCGGAAATGGTAATGGAGTGCGGACATGCAGTCCCTCTGGATGAAGAAACAAAGCAAAAGAGGGAAGAACTTGGGCTTGATCCCATACCTGCGACCGTCCAGCAGTATCCTGAAGCTCTTCAAGAGGTAAGGAATCTTCTTAAAGCTTGTAAATTTGACGAGCTGGTGGCTGAAAAATAAGGAGGCAGAACATGGAAAAACTATCGCTGTTCCTTGGATGCATCGTACCCAATCGTTATCCCGGCATTGAGAAAGCAACTAAACTCTGCTTGCAGAAACTTGATATAGATGTATCTGACTTACAAGGGGCTTCCTGCTGTCCTGCACCAGGAGTTTTCAAATCCTTTGATAAAGCAACCTGGCTTGCCCTTGCCAGCCGGAACATAGTTCTCTCTGAAAAAATGGGTAGAGACTTACTTACAGTCTGCAATGGTTGCTACGGCTCACTGGCAGATGCTAATCTGGAGCTTAAAAAGGACCCTGAATTAAAGGCACGCACGAATAATTGCCTTAAAGAAATCGGCATGGAATTCAGAGGCACTGCCGAAGTTAGGCACATAATCGAATATCTATATAAAGAGTTTGGGCCTGAAAAGCTCAAAGAGCATATCACAATCCAGCTTGACCTTAAAGTGGCACTTCACTACGGATGTCACCTTATCAAGCCTTCAAGGGACCGAAATCTCGGAGAAACAGAGGCTCCGGTTTTCTTTGATGAACTTGTCGAAGCTACGGGTGCAAAAAGCGTAGACTATACTGACAAAATGATGTGCTGTGGAGCCGGAGGAGGAGTCCGTTCAGGGCATGTTGCCGAGTCCCTTGAAATGCTTGAGCACAAACTAGCCTGTATTCGGAAAGCAGGAGTGGATTGTATCGTTAATGCATGTCCTTTCTGCCACCTGCAATTTGACAGGGGACAACTTGCAGTCAATGAGAAATTCGGAACGGATTACTCGATCCCGGTCCTTCACTATTCTCAGCTACTAGGTCTTGCTCTCGGCTTTTCTCCATATGAATTGGGAATAGAACAGAATGCAGTTCAGAATATTGAGTTTCTCGCAAAAATCTATGAGATCAGTGCAGGTTTAAAATAAAAATCAGGAAAAATCACAAGAAAAATTTCAGTTAAAAGTTGAAGAAAGCAAATGGGAAAGAGAATATTTTCTTTTTATGTTAAATTTAAGTATTTTTTATTTATAATTTCATCTTCATGCTTTATTTATCGCAGTTTTTTATAATTTTTCATAATTTTTTCATCATTATTTTTTCATAATTGTTTTTTCATAATTGTTTTTTCATAATTTTTCTTTCATGGTTTTATCCTGA
>DUGT01000200.1 GCA_013331275.1 Methanosarcina sp.
AGGCTTGCGGGCAAGCAGTTTTCTTAAAAGGTTTGATACCAGAACTCGGGATGAATTTATCTTACTCTTCTTATTTATGGCCCTTTATTCAGGAACACTCTGCGTTTTACTTTTTCTGCTTTGGAAACTTGGATTTCGGGTTCACACAGCAGTCCGTGGAGGAAGTTCATAAATAAGTAGACGTCTGAGAAGTTTGTTACAAGGCCAAGTGATACACGTATGCTTGCCATTTTAGTTTTTACGGCAAGACAGGACTCATGGTTCTTGCAGTCTGAGCCGTAAGGATACATGCTAGAAGGCTTCAGATTCTCAAAACATGAAGCCATTTCATTTCTGGTGATATTATGGCTTACTTCACCGTCTCCGGGATTGCAGAAGCAGCCGGTTCGTAAAGAAATCTTTGCCTTATTTGCTGCATCCTGTACCACCTGGCAATCAAAAGGTGTTCCGTCTGCATGATAGAGATTAAAAGCAATCGTTCCTCCCCGTTTCTCAAGATCGGACGGGCCATGGATTTTTACAAAGATCTGGCCATTGGGATATTTCATAGCTTGCATATTATCCAGCAGCCACCCTGTAAGGCACATAACTCTTTTATGAATAATATCCACCCCAATCCGTTTTGCACCGTTTTCGAAATCTAAAATAGTACCTTTGAAAACGGGAATACTTTCAAGAATACAAAAACCAGGTTCTTCAAAAAGAGTACCTATCTCAAAATATACTCCTTCAAGAGTGACACCTTCGTCTAAAAAACCAGGTCCTTCGAGGAGTACCCCACCCTCAAAAATTACTCCTACATCAAGGAGTACCCTGCCCTTAAAAGTTACTCCTATATCGAGGAGTACCTCACCCTCAAAAGTGATACCATCGTTAAGAAGTGCATCACCTTCTCGCGGAACACAGACAACAAAAAGCGACACAACAAGACAAATTATCTTAATTGAAACAAAAGATAATGTTGTCATTGGAAAAAAGAAGAAAGCTCAAGATAAGTTAACGAAAAAACAACATAAAGATTTGATTAGATTAAAAAGAGATATCAAGAACAGGCTTGGAAGCCTTGAATCAATGTTCGGAGGATCTACCACAAAAAGCCCTGTAAAAAGAACACAAAAAAGAACAGTAAAATCAATTGGGGCTTAAAACTCTCTAATTTTTCTGTGGAGTGGGATATGATAACAGAAAATGAAAGCAGTTGTAGCTGCAATTGCTGTACTTCGTTTTTCTCCAAGTCCCGCATTACTTTTTCCTGAGCTTCCATCCTCCATATAGACAGGTCAAGCTTCCCAATAAGCTGAAACCTGGAGTAGGGTTATTTTTACTCGAATCATTTTCACTTGGGCTACTAGCGTTATCAAGTTCAGAATTATTGTTTAAACCATTGAATTTTACGGCTTTTTTCTCTTCAGATGAGGATAAGTTAGTTTTTTCAAGTACCCCTAACTCTTGGGTCGCTACATCGTTAATAAATATTCCTTCGTCAAAAATAACTGGAACGTCAGTTATATTTTGTTTTCTTGCTTCCTCATTAATAATCTGGTAAATCTCTTTAACTATAGTATTCTTTTCTTTAGAAGGTAAAGTTTCATTAATTCCTACTTCCAACCTAGTGAGTTCTACTCCGTATATTATTACCTGTCCTTTTTTCATGTATGGGTTGATTTTATCCTGGGTGGTACCAGCAATTGCAGACAACTTATCCGCCCAAGTAATTATTTCGTTCTGGTCTTTTAAAGGAGGAATTTCTCCATATGCTGCAATATTTTTATGCAATGGTATGGTAGGCTTTTCCTTCATAAATTCTTCAAGAGCACGTATTTCTGATTCAGAAAGATTATTGTTACTTCCTCCAAACTCGTGGATAATACCTTTTTCCACATCCAGTATAATTTCTTGATTTCTATAAGTCCCGTAGCCAAACTCTACAGGGATATCCTGTATGCCCATCTCTTTTGCAGAATCGTTTATTAGAGCGTATATCTCATTTATCAACGACTCGTCAACATTGCCGTACTTAACTAAAATCACAAAGTATCCCTTAGCATTAGTTCCACAGGACATTACCTCTCCATGAGGGTACATGTATTTGGAAGCAAGAGTATCTTTTATCTTATTACTAAGTTCTTCTAGAGTAGAATTCCAGTTTTCTTTTTCTTCTTCAGTCTCTAATACAGGAAGTTCACCATGTCTGGTAATTACAGTATTCCCTTGTGAGTTCATACCAAAAAAATAATTATAGTACTCGTAATCTACATTACTCACTTCTAAGTTCAAGTAATCACCCGACTGAACTGACTTATTATCATTATAATTGATTCCAAAGGCTGTGCCAGTTGCGCAACAAAAGATCAAAAGAAATTCTATTAAGTATATAAAGGCAAATTTTGGTATTGTCATGTGTGTCCCTTGAAAAATACTGTATAATTTGCGAAGTTAAACTAGTAATTATAATAGTAAGTCTTAAAATATCTAGACGATTGACTTAACGCCAATATCCGTTGAGCTTAATTTTAAATCTCAAGTACTTAAGATCTAAAATTTTTACTATGTTGTTAAAAAAGAAAAGGCTAATTTAAGCGCCTTTTCAAGCTGTGAGTGGGGTAACACCTAAATCGGATATCACTCCTGAGATTGGCGAGAACCATGTATAACCATAAAAGTTACCCTTATGAACTCCTACCAGTCTATATTCACTGGTAGTGGGTATTACTCGGTAGATTGGAGCCCCACTGTCTCCTCCCTGAGACGTGTAATCGGCCTTTACCATGTTAGTATATATCATTCCTCCAGCGTCAGTTAAGTTTCCCCAACCTACTACATTTCCACTTTTTACTCCAGAGGTGGTCCCAGACATAAACACTCCCCAACTAGTCCATGAATTTGAGGGAATTGAAGATACATAACTGTTAATATTTTTAGTTACCCCGTTACCAATATGGATTTTTGCAGCAACATTACTATACGGGACAAAACATGCATCTGCACTATGATTACTTATTTTGCTCACTGATCCTGCTGCATTAGATTCTGGCTGATACATATCATAACCTACATAAGTTCCAAGATGTTGCACAGTTACATATCCTTTAGTCCCTGAACTTGTTTTAGCGGCATATACTATTGTTGCCCATGACCCAGTCTCACCAGTAACCTTTATCGCACCAATTATCGGACGATAGTAAGTATTGTAACCACTGACTTCATTCTGGATAAAATCACTTTTACCGAATACAACAGGAACTTTCTTTATAGATACTTCGTTTGCTCTTTTACTTATTACGTTGTAGATTTCATTAATTTGAGGATCTGTAATATTCATATTTTCATAAAGTATAACTTCAAAATAGCCGTTAATGTTAATACCGTAGCCAATTATGGGTCCTTTTGGATATACGTATGGGTTTATATCATCTCCTAGCGTAAGTCTAGTTTTATCGAGTTTATTAAGCCAGTTTCGTCTTTCGATTTGAGTAGTATACTGTGGGATTTGCCCCTCTGTTGTCAAAATTTTGGAATCTTTATTCAAATTTTCTAATGTTTTTGGGCCAAAATCAGGTATTTGCATGTCATTTAGTCCTTGTTCGTTTATTCCTGAAACTTCACCTTCTGATGAAACTACCGTTAAATCATTGGTAGATGCCGAAGCTACAAATACTACCCCAACAAGCAATATCGTCAAAATAAGTAATTCTATAAATATTTTTTTACTATGTGTCACACTTTATCCTCCTTTTAACTCTAGGAGGCAGAATCAGGCAAGCTTAAATATACGCAAAGCTAACTTAATCCTGCCTCATAGGGCATGTTTTATGGGGTTTGAGTTTCCTGACAAGTACGTTCAAACTCCATAAACTCCTTTTTATTAATTCTTTATAACTTTTGTGTCCAGGTTCTCTAACAATGCAATTTTCAAGCAGATTTTGAGTCTGGATTACTTTCCAACATTTATAATATTTAATGATTTAATAGTAAATTATTTATTTGAGTATGTCTCTTAACTCACATTCAAAAATAAGTATAAAAGAACACATTATTCAATCTTAGTGTATATAAGTCTTATTTAAGTTAAGAATTAGTATAAAAAGGAGCATTTGTCTATAAAATGTTTAATCCTGATTATGCTAGGACAATCAATTAAATAACTTGAACGGTGTGATTTTTTTACTTCATAAAATAACTCTCAGTCTAAAACAATGAACAAATGCGAAAACTTTCTTTTTGATTAGATTCTTGCAATATCCTCATTTTCATTGCAAAAACTAACTAAAATGAGAAATTTTATACCCCTGTTTTAGTCGTTTTCTGAAACAATTTTTTTCGTAGGTACAAAAACACTATCAAAATATGATTCTTGCAGAATGACGTACAATTAATCATAATAATCTTAGAGGGTACTAACCATTCTAACTGATCTTGTTGACATGCTTGTCATGCCAGAAGTACCTCAAAAATCAGAGAAATTAAAATGGCAAAAAGTAAAAATGCAAGTATTGCAGCTCAAAGAGCTTGAAATGTTTTAACTCCTGCTCAAGAATCACGCTTATCCTGAAAATTTTGCAACGGAAACTTTATAAGAGTTCTAGAATTATTTTCTTGATCAGGAACTCAATTGACTATTTTAAAATGAGCTCCAAAGAAATAGATTTTGTGTTTTGTGATCAGCTCAAATATAAAAATTTATTTCTTGTCGTAATTGATAGCTGCTCTTACATAGGATAAGCCAAGGACGACGATAGATATTGAATATACATAGTAAAAAATGGGGACGTCTCCAGGATTTCTTATAGAGTATTCTGCAAAAAGGATCGTGTTAGAAAATGCTGTTACGAGAGAGAGTCCAAAAGGTAACATCATTTTCTTTCTTTTTTCTTTCGGAACAGAAAGACAGAATAGTGCAGCAGCAAGAGAAAAGAAGATGGAAATGAAATTCATAGCAGTGAAATTCATTTTATAGCCCTCCCCGTAAATCACAGGCTCTATGATCTGCCATTTGAGAAATATAGGAAAATTGGTAATAAATGACTGACCATAAAAGAAAGCCCAAAACCCTTTTTCAATTGCGCTCTTAGGCAGCATGAACATAACATCTCTGACAAATGTATTTAAAATGAGCCCTATAAGAAGTGGAACTCCCCAATACCATCTGGTGGAGGTTTTTCTGATATTTTTCATAAAAATTAGAAGTCCAATTGCGGGAAGAAACAGGGAAAATAAATATAGCAAAAAGAGATTAATAAGAGGGAAATCCCATGTAATAAAACTACAAATAAAGAGGATCCATATAGCTAAAAAGGTGAGTGATATCAGAAATAAAGATAGTCTTGCCTGACTTATTGATATTCGGTCCATTAGTATAGCTCCATAATGTAAACCCTGTTTTGGGATAGGCTCAATAAATAAGAATGGAAACTGATTTTTTAGTCCATAAGCAAGATGGTATCCTTGTTTTTCAGCTCCCATAATTTGCTTTTTTAACTACTTATGTAAGCTGCAAGACCTGCATTATACTTTGCATCTTCTAGCAAAACTTTAGACGTTATATACCTTACATTTTTATCCTTACCAAAGTAATCATCCTTTTTTGGATCGTGTGATTTAGTCATCACCAAATTCCACAATTGACTGAAGTAAGGATTGCTATAAGCTGCCATGGATTTTACTGCTTGAGAGGGATCAGTTACTTTTTTCGAGCCTGCGTTATTTTGAACGTAAAAGTTGTAATTGTAGCCACTGAGCCAATTATCTTTCACGTAGTCCTCATATAAACCATGAGGAACTTGATTAGCAAGTTGGTTGACTTCTCCATCCGTATGCATTGGATTCCCTACGTCTGAAAGATAGTGACTGGCAAGCCCAAGATAGTAAAAAGCAGTTTGATAATTCCCTTGTTTGTAAAAGTCTTTAGCATATTGTGCAAAATATAGGCACCTTCCTGTAGCTCCCCCTGTATATGGGGTCTTAGGCCTATAATAATGGTTGTAATACCTCAGAACTCCTGAATCTATTTTCCCATTATCAGGATCATCAGCAGAAGCGGATGCCCAGCTTGCCCATTGAGAATTCTTATACTTCAGTTTGACTCCAGATGAAATTAAATAGCTGTGTGCAGAACTTTTCCATTGCACACTTTGCTTATCTTCCACATTAGTTTTGTCAAGGTAATCCAGTATAGCATTTCCTATTTTTTTAATCACTGGATAATCATCTTTAGTTATTCGGTTTGGAAATCTTTTCCAGAGATCTGACATTGATTTTTTCATCGCCTTTTTCTCAGATTCCGATACTGATAATTTGTCAATATATGATAAGTAGACCTTTTTTTCCTCATCGTTGGCAGCAAGTATAGGCCAATAAGGAGCATTATAGACAGTATTTGGTAATTTGCTTAGATAACTGGCTCTAGATTCAATGGCACTCACTTGCTGAGCAGTAAGACCTTCAACACCGTAAGTTTCGACCTTACTGTCAGAGGGATTCTTTGCACTCACCTTATCGGCCGATGCACTCGCAGCTGACACAAGCACAATGCTCACTAGTAATATTATCAAAGTAAGTATTTCGATTCTTTTGTCCTTTATTAACATTTATTCCTCCTATACTTTACCCAGGAGGCAGAATCAGGCAAGCTTAAATATAAGCAAAGCTAACTTAATCGTGCCT
>DUGT01000097.1:0-1481 GCA_013331275.1 Methanosarcina sp.
ATATAAAGCTATAGTTAAATACCCAGGTTACTATATAAATGGTTTATATATAGAATATAAATGCCATAGAAAAGCTTAAATTAAGGACGCCCGTAATTTGAAAAAAATGAGTAGAGATGAGGGAGTTTGTATATTTTATCAGGTAATTTAGTCTTCAAATTTCTTAAGACCTTCGAGAATAGAGTCATACTTTGCACAGACTCTCTGAAGAAGATCACCCTCAACACTACGATGTGTGGGTATAAGGATCTGAGCACCCTTTTCGATCTTAACCCCACTTTTCGAAACTCCATAGTCAGGTGCGATAAGAACTCCGTCTGCGGAAATTCCAAGGGAAAGATCATTTACGATTCTTGAAACCATTTCGGTTGCCGGCTTAACCTTCTTCTCGATAAGGACAGCCAAAGAAATATATCTTTCCCTGGTTTCTCTAATTTTCTCAATACTTTTTTCCACCATCTTGGAGTCTACCTCATCGGGAAGTTCTTCGACAAGTAGGGAAAGAGCTTCTATAAGGTCTTCAAAAGTTGTTGAACGCATCTCAAGGATTTCTCCGTCGCAGTACTGCCGTACAGTATCGGAATAACCCGCTGAGATAATGACTACATCGGCTTCAAGTAGCCGGGAAATTTCCTCCTTTGAAGGCGAGTAAGCATTTGCTATGAAATATTCCTTAATTCCGCACATGCTCATAAGAGATTCGTACATAGGTGTCACGGCAATAGTCTTCCTTCCTATCCAGAGGTTGATGTCACTTTGCCCGGCCTGTGATCTCAAAAGTTCAAGGATTTTATCTTTTATGGCTTTAGGGTCATTTCTTTTAAGTCCGAAATAGTCTGCAAAAAGAGGAGTTGTGGAAAGCTGCCTGCTTCTACCGCAAGGCACAGAGTCTACAAAACCTCGCTCTATAAGATCCTTTATATGGTCATAGGCTCCGCTTCCTCTCATATCAATGAGGTCTGACTGAAGCAGGGGCTGATGATAGGCAATCATGGAAAGGGTACGAAGTTTTGGGGCTGAAAGCTCTTTTGGGGCTACTTCCCGCATAAGCTCGGAGTATTCGGGTTTGACCTGCATAACATATCTCTCTCCAAGATCAAGAATCTCAATCCCGGATCCTCGGGAAGAATAAGCCTCTGTCAATTTCTGTACTGCCGAAAGAACTGCTTTTTTTGGTTTTCCTGTAATTTTTGTAAGCTTTTCGAGGCTTACAGCCCTGCCAGCAGCAAAAAGCGCGGCTTCGATAATCTCAAGCTCACTCATAATTTTCACTTCCAGAAAAAGAACAAAATATTCTTTAATCAGGTTAATTGTAATAAGACGGGGTTAATTAGTCGTTTTTGCAGGCTTTTACTAAGATTAAAACCTTAGAGCACAAGATAATATTCGAGATAGTATTCAAGGTAATATTCGAGATAGTATTCAAGGTAATACTCAAGATAGTATTCAAGGTAATACTCAAGATAGTATTCAAGATAGTA
>DUGT01000097.1:1628-17976 GCA_013331275.1 Methanosarcina sp.
TATTCAAGATACCAAGGTATGTCAAATTATAAAGATAATGTTAAAGTACAGGGTAAATATCAATATACAGTTAACTCAGGCTCTTCGTCCTGGTTTTTATGTGAAGGAATCTCCTCTGTCAAATTCGGTTCTGAAGAATCTTTAATTTCAGGTTTTGAAAGTTCAGTTTTTGATTTTACTAACATTTCATGGAAAAGGGATGGATTAGCCTCGGTGGAAAAACCGGATTCTTCTCCCGGATAAATATATAATTCTTCAAAAAGTCCATTCTGGAAAAGCCATATTTTCCTGCTTGAGGCAAGAAAAAGAAGAGAAAGATAATCCATAATTTTGTCCTCACTTCTTTCCTGTAAACTGGAAAAAACCACTACAGATTGCTTCGTAAATAGTTCGGCAAGCCTTTGCCACATAAGGGACAACCGAGAGCTTATGGCTTCATCATGTGCAATGCCCAGGATATCTCCTGTAGTAAGCCTGGGACGAGGACTTGATTCTTCTGAATTTTGGCTGGTTTTTTTCTCATTTTTTCTTGAGAGGTGTTTTTCTGCTTTCTTGAGTTCCAGAATCAGTTCATTGAGTGTTACCGGCCTTGTGGAAACACGACGAACTGGAAGTTTTGGGATAGGAAACTCTGCAGGTTCAGGGAAATCAGGATCGTCAGGGAAATCCGAATCAAATGTATCAATCTCTTCCTCCTCTACCTCAAGGATTCCCGAAGACTTCATGCGCAGGAGAATAGCAGAATAAAGAAGGGTCCTTGAGGAAATTCTAAGGTCCATCTGCTTTAACTCTTCCACCCTTCTCAGAAAACTGTCAGTAAGCTGTACTATGTCTATATCCCAGGGATCGATTTTTCCTGCTCGCGCAAGTTCAACCAGTATGCCCAGAGGTTCGGAGGTCTCAAATTCCGAAATATCAAGCAGGTTCCAATCAATTCCAAGGCTTGAAACAGTACCTGACAGCTCATAAATCTCGGATTTCACAAAAAGAGAGTCATTTTCTCCGGACTCGGAAACCTTATTAGTTTGAAGAAGCGGTACTTCAAGCGCTGCCCCCTCGTTATCCATAAGTTCAGCCATTAAGTCTCACTCCGGTAATGCTTGTGAGATTATTTTCCTGCATTGTAACCCCTATTGTCCTGGACGCGGCCTGGATCATAGGTTTTCTTAAGGAAACAACAATAAACTGGACTTTTGATCCTGAGGTTTTAACGCGCCTCGAAACCCTCTCCACGTTCCAGCCGTCAAGAAACATATCAATTTCATCAAAGGCATAGAAAGGAGCAGGACGGTATTGTTGGATCGCGAAAATGAAAGCAAGTGCAGTAAGACTCTTTTCTCCTCCTGACATTGCCTCGATCCTCTGTAGAGTTTTTTCCTTTGGCTGTGCCCGAAGCGTCATTCCTCCTGCAAAAGGGTCATCAGGGTCATCAAGCAAGAGTTCACCCATCCCGTCGGAAAGCTCATGGAAAATCTCCTTGAAGTTGGAGTTAATGCTTGTATAAGCTTCCATAAAGGCATCTCGCTTTAAATGCTCATATTGGTCAATGCGCTCAAGGAGCTGTTCTCTCTCGGTAAAGAGAGTGTCACGCTTTCCCTGCAAATCCGAAAGTCTCAACTCTACCTCGTTATACTCGTCAATTGCTCGCATGTTTACGGGCTCGAGTCGCCTGAGGGCTTCATCGATTGCCTGAATCCGCATGTAAACAGTTTCGTAATTAGGGACTTCATCAGTCTCTTCTATGCCTCTTTTCAGGATTTCTTCGGCAAATTGCTTTTCCTGATCTAAAAGTGCATTTTTAGTAGCTGTGAGCGTAAGAACCTGCTGCTTCGCTTTTTCAAGTGTGGTTGAGGCAATACTTACCCTGCGTTTGACCGCATTGTATTCAACCTGAACTTTTTCCCGTTCTTGCTGAAGACCTAGTAGTTCGTCCGAAAGTTCAACTTCCCTGACTTTCTTTTCTTCAAGCTTTTCTTCAAACTCCTTTATTTTTATCTTCAGATAATTAACTTTCTCCATTCTTGAAGCTTTCTTCTCATCAAGTTCCCTGATAACTTCCTTTGCTTCAGCAATTTTCTGTTCGGTATACTCTTTTTCAAGCTGCAAGGCGTTTAATGTGGCTTCAGTATCCCGTATTCGGCCATCTAGCCTGCGGAGTTCTTCGTCAATGAATTCTATTTTTTTGTTAATTTCAGGTAGAGGAGAATCAGCAAGTTTTGCTTCAAGTCCTGAGATCTGTTCCTCAAGCTCGGATACGATCTTTTCCTTGTCGGATTTCTCCGCAGATACCTTTTCCATTTCAGTTCCGAGTTCGGTTCTGGACTCCTCAATTGATTTAAGGTCGGCCTGTTTGGATTCAAGAAGTTCAGCAAGTTTTGCTTCCCGACCTGCAATTTCCTCGAGCTGGTTCTCTTTTCTTGAGATCGTAGCTTCACAGTCTCGAATTTTCCTGCTAAGCTCGAAAAGATGGCTTTCAATGCTGTCCTGCTTGCTTATGGCTGCACTCCGGCTTGCATCTAGGGACCTTATCTCCTCTGCAAGCTCAAGCAGTTTATCTTTTTCTGCAGCCGCAAAAGAAGCTCCTGATTTAGAAGAAACTGATCCTCCTACCATTGCTCCGCTTTTTTCCAGGAGTTCGCCTTCAAGGGTTACTATTCTTGCCTTTCCCATGAGGCGACGGGCACTTGCAAGGTTTTCCATAACAAGAGTATCCTGAAAAACATACCAGAAAGCAGGTTCAAAACCGGAGTCAAACTGAATAAGGTCAATTGCGTACCCTACTACTCCATCTTCGTAGCTCAGGTTTTCAAGCCGCCTGGGCTCTTTCATTTTATTTAGGGGAAGGAAGGTAGCACGTCCTCCTTTCCTACGCTTCAGGTACTCGATTGCTTCTGCAGCATCGGCATCAGTATCCACAACAATTGCCTGCATTCGGTTTCCTGCAGCAACTTCCAGAGCTATTGAGTATTGCCTGTCCACTCTTCCAAGCTGGGCAATGGTCCCGTGAATTCCAAAAAGATCTTCCTGCCTAGCAGCCCCTATTACCATTTCCACAGACCTGGAATAGCCTCCGCCCTGTTCAGATGCCCGCACTCTTGCCTCCGTGATTGTGTACTCCTGCTGGAGGCTGTGGAGTTTGTTTTCAAGTTTCCTTATATCTTCCTTTATCCTGAAATGGCTGCTTTCGATATCATCACGGTCCCGAATAAGAGATTCCAGATTTTCGGAAAGCTTTTCAAGCTCGTACCTGACAGAAAGCGTATCACTGTCAGAAGTAGCAACTGCTGCTTCGGCGTCTCTGATCTGGTTTTCGATCTCCCGAAGTTCCAACGATTTTCTCCGGAGTGTGTCAAGAAGTCGGTCCTCTGTTCGGATCAGCTCGTTTTTTTCATTTTTTACATCTTCCAGCTTCTTCCTGACAGTCATGAGCTCATCCCGTGTAGCAGCAAATTTTGCATCTACGTCCGCAATCTTGCTCTGGAGCAGCATGCGTTCCGTTTTACGCTCGGAAAGCTCTGAAGAAATGCTTTCTTTTCTCAGGTTTTCGGCTTCAATCTTTTCTTCGAGTTCCCTGACCTTACCCTTGGTGGAATCGATTTCTACAAAGGCTTTCCTGCGTCGTGAGTCAGCTTCCTCAAGTTCGGATTCTGAAAGCTCTATACTATCTACGCAGCGAGAAATTTCTCCCTTTATTTCTTCGATCTCCCTCTTAACCTGAAGCTGTTCATCCTCTCCTTTCTTTCGGATTTCGACTGAAAGCTCTTCCAGGGTTTCTTCAAGAGCCTGAAGTTCCTTCATTCTTTCGTTCAGGAGTAGCTGGACCTTCTCAAGATGTTCTTCCTTGCCTGTGAGTTCCTTATCCACATTTTGCAGTTCAGCTCTAGCGTCCTTGAGTTTGGAAAGCAGGAGATATCCTTCAAATTTCACTTTTTCAGCCTTGAGTGCCTGGTATTTTAAGGCCTGGTCCCGTTCCCCTGCAAGTTTTTCTAATTGAGTGCGTACCTCTTCAAGGATTATATCCACTCGTTCGATTTGCTGCCTTACAACTTCCAGTTCATCAAGTGCCTTTTGCTTTCGTTCGTCAAACTCTGCAACTCCTGCGATTTCGTCTATAATCTTTCTTCTTTCTACGGAGGTCATGGAGATAATTTGCGTTACATCTCCCTGCATAACCACATTGTAGCCTTCAGGCGTTATTCCGGCTTTTTCAAGCTGGGAATGAATTTCTCCAAGACTTACGGCTTTTCCATTGAAATAAAAATAGCTGTAGTACCCGTTTTTTGTCCGCCGGATCTTTCTTGAGACCTCAATTTCATCAAGCTCTAAAGGTAACTTATGGTCAGAGTTATCAAAACGGATCGTAACCTGAGCAAAATCAGGCTTTTTTGACGCATCGCCATTATAAATCAGATCGGTAAGTTTTTCAGCACGAAGAGTCCTTGAACTTGTGAGCCCGAGTGCAAAAAGAATCCCGTCTATTATATTAGACTTCCCACTCCCGTTCGGACCCGAAATTGTAGTAAAGTCATTATAAAAGGGAATCTTTACTTTTTTTCCGAAAGACTTAAAATTAACAAATTCAATCTCTTTTATATACACAGAATGCCTCTGTAATCTTACGTTTTTGAGAATGTTTCTGTCTTTTTAAGCTTTATTTCACCGAGATCTTTTTTTTCCGGCTACATGTGATAACTTCGGCATCTTCGTTTTCCCGCACGTCCACTGACTCTTCTATGAAATGCTTTTTCGAAGGCCTCTCAGCAATTATATATTCACATTTATAATCATCTGTGGGTTGATTCGTAGGGCCAGTATTATCAGCAGAAGGCTGTCTTTCACGTAACGAAGGTACTGGGGATGGCTGCCTGAACTGTTTTTTGATCGGCTGTTGTTGCCTGGCAGGTTCTCTAACTGAGTGTCCCTGTCTAATTATGCCTCTAAGCCCTTTTTTATCACCACTTTCTGCAATAATATATTCACACTTAGTTTCTGCTTCCTCTCTGTCAAGATCTGCCGGCTCAATTTCTCTGAGTTTTAGCTGAACTTTTGCGCCTGTACCTGGCAGAGAGGCAGGAGCTTCCTTAAATTGTCCCAGTCTATATGCCGGTCTTTCTTTTTTAATCTCAGGTCTCGGTTTGGTTTTTCTGGAAAGAGGCGGAAGGTCCAGAGGGTCTTCAGGAAGAGTCAAAGTAATAGAAGATGGAACAATAGAAGGAGAAGATGGAACTACAGAAGGTGGAGCAACCGGAGCAGTTTTTTTTGCGTCATCTAGTTGTTTAGCGAGATCTCCTATCTGTGTTTCCAGTTCTTTTATTAGCGTTTTCTGGTCAAGCAATTCGCGGACAAGCCCGTCCTGAATGCTTCCAAGTTCCCTAAGTTTCCGGTCAGCTATTTCCGAGCCATTTTCTCCTGATGCTTTCAATTCTGTTCTTAATTCGTTCAGGATTGAAGCCTTGAGTAAGGCAGGGTTAGGAATTCCCATAAGCTCTGTTCTGATTTCGGAGAGGACAAGATCTTTGATGGAGTCCTGATCGGAAACATTTTCCATTTCGGCCCGCAGTTCATTGAGAACCGAAACCTTAATTGATTTCTTGAGAGTCTCAAGCTCCTCATAGGTTACCGATAATCGCCTTTTAAGCGGTGTATTGTGCACATCCCTCTGTCCAGTTCTCATAAAAGTACCTCTTATGATAAATTCGGGTTCCGATTTCCTGACTGCCTGGAATTTTCTGGTAATAAAGCAGGCAGCACAATAATAATTAAATTGATTAGATCATAGGAATTTAAATAATATGTACAAAGTACATGTAATCTTACTTTAAATATATATGGTAATCGATAGTTTTTCCTACCTTTTCTAACTCTCAACAAAGAGGAACAAAATCTTTTATTTAGTTTTTGCTGAAATACTCTGTAAACCGTGCTGGAGATGCCCAAAAACTGTGATATGAAATTCCCGAAGAGGAACTGATTTTTCAAGGAAACAATAGAAAAGGACTAAAAGGGATCAAGGGACAAAAGAGGGTTCGGGAACAAAAGATAATTAGGAAGCAAAAGAGAGTTAGAAAACAAAAGAGAACGGAAATAAAAGAGGATTAGGAAATAAAAGAAAATTAAAAACAAAAGAGGATTGAGAAAATAGAAGAAAATTAAAAACAAAAGAGGATTGAGGAAATAGAAGAAAATTATAAGTAAAAGGGAAATAACTTTATCGAAAATTTATATAAATATTTTTCGATATATGCATGATAAAAGTAATAAATAGATATACTTGTGCAATTCCTGCGTGTCTGAACAAATCGAGTGAGAGTAGTGTTCAAATCCCGATATATTTACAGGGAAATCCAGAGAAAAAAGGTTCATAAACTGTAAAATAAGTAATGAAACCCAAGTTTAACTTAAAATAAAAGAGTTAAAGAGTTGGATTTCAAGAAGGAAGAAATATCCTTAAGGGGAAGTGTTAGTTAATGGACGAAAAGGAACTCTTAAAATCGACCAGTACATTCTCCCTCGATTGAATTTTGGAAGAGGTACAGTCCATTTCCGCAGCAGTTTCATTAACAACGGAACCGTGAGTTCCGGTGCTTTCAAGGAAAAATTGAACCTCATCAAGTCCAGGCTCGCGGAAATTGTCCATTTCGATTATATCCATAATAACACTCAACACGTTTTTGTGTAAGTGAGTGGTAATTCGGGTCATCGGGAATAACACTATGTATCAAATATTAATAGTTTGCGATAAAAAAAGAATTTTTTGAGAAGAAAATACACATTTATTAATATATAAATGTTGCGCCAGATGTAACAAAAATTTTCTTTTGTTAAATTAATCACATAAACTTAGATAAATAAATAGAGAAAGATAGTTACTTTTGAGGTAAATCTGGGTAGAAAACCTGCAACATAGTATAAAAACAGAAACCGGAATAAAGAAACAAAACAAAAACCGGAATAAAGAAATCACAGAAAAGTAGGCCCAAAAATCCTGATCAGGATGCCCATTCCAATAGCCAGTAGTATGGTGAAAATAACTATCAAAGCCGTATCCTTTATTCCAAGTTCGTGCTTCAGTACTGCAATCGTTGCCACACATGGCATATAAATGGTTGTAATTACAGCAAACTGGTACATCTGAACAGGTGTCATTACAGCTGCAAAATTGGCTGTACCTGCAAGTACTGCAAGAATCTGAAGAGCCATTTCTTTTCTAAGTATCCCAAAAACCAGGGCAGTCGCCGCAAATGCCGGAAGGCCCAGCATACCCACGGATATAGGCTCTACAAAGTCCTGGAAGACTGAAAGAAGGCCAAGAGCATCGGCAACTCCCAAAAACGCGCTTCCAACGAGTAGAAGCGGGAAAGCAATATACAAAAACTCTCTACTTTTCATCCACGTCTTTTTGAGGGTAGATTTCAGTTCCGGTTTTCTAAGAGGAGTCATTTCCATGATGAAGCCACTCCTCTGTCCTGGCAGGCTCTTTCCCAGAATCAAACCCATGCCAGCAATAATGAAAATCTCCATAAGATAGATTGAAACTGCGGGCCAGAAACCTACGAAAGTTCCAACAAGTCCCAGGATAATGACGGTCCGTGCAGAGCAGGGAATTAGAGCTATAAGAAGAGAAGCTATCCTCCTTTCCCTCTGCGTGCCAAGGGAATGCACTGCCATAATTGCAGGAACATTGCAACCAAAGCCAAGAACTAGCGGAATCACGGCTCTTCCGTGGAGACCAAGCTTATGCGTAAGATTATCGAGCAGAAAAGCCGCTCTTGTAAGATAACCCGAATCCTCGAATATGGAAAGAATGGCGTAAAAAACTGCGATGTATGGAATGGCAATTGCAAAACCTGCCTCTACTCCCCGAAGAGAATATACAATCAGATTTTTCATGATAGGCGACATGCCCGAAGTTGCGGCTTCGGCAGGAAGGATCACATGAGGCTCAAAGATTTCATTCACAATCCAGGTCTCAAGGAAGCCGCCTACCCGGAAAACAAGAAGGAAAGTAAAGAGCAGGGCAGATATGAGCACTGCAATTCCGAAATTCGGGGAAGTAAGGATGGCATCTATTTTTTCTCTTATATTTTTTTTAGGTTCAAACCTTGAAACCACGCTGTCCACAATATATCCTGTTTCTCCATAGAGATCTCTTGCAACAGTATCAGGTACTGAAATTCCCTGTTCTATCTCCAGGTTCTGTCTTAACCGCCTGGCAGAAGAGAGCAAGGCATTAGCCTCAGGTGGCATACAGCAGAGTTCTACAAACTCAGCATCATTTAGTAGAGCTGCCATTTTTACGATTGGCGGTATGTTGGGAAAAACATAGTCAAGGCTAGAAAGAGCCTGCCGGATCCACTGGCTATATTTTACCTGGTGGTGTTCCTGATTTTTATTCTGTTCGTCAAGGGCTACAAGCATTACCTCATCGAGCCCAATTCCCCAGGTCGCAACCGTTGGCACTACAGGCAGGCCAAGAAGTTCCGAGAGTCCGTCCTTATCAACGAGAATTCCGAGGTCTGCAGCCAGATCTACCTGGTTTAATGCAACAACCATCGGAATATCGAGTTCCAGAAGCTGTAGAGTCAGGTACAGATTCCTTTCAAGTCTGCTTGCGTCAACGACATTGATTATAACATCCGGCCGGTCCTCAATCAGAAATTTCTTAGTTACTTTCTCATCTTCATTTGTGACCCCAAGAGAATAAATGCCTGGCAGGTCAACGATTTCAATAGTCTTTCCCCGTGCCTTTACAATTCCCCTTTTAAGAGCAACTGTCGTACCCGGATAATTCGAGATCTCTACACCTACTCCGGTTAATCTACTGAAGAATACGCTTTTTCCAACGCTTGGGTTTCCTATGAAAGCTATTGTAAGGTCATAGGGACTTTTGCTCTTACTTCCACTTCCCGAAGTACAGCATGAACTTGAAATTCCTGTCATATCTCTGGTTATTTTACTCCGTTCCAGTTGTATGCCTTCTCGTACTTTTACACGTTTTTGCTTTTTGGAGCTATGAATATTTTCTTTGCAATGTCCCTTCCGAGAGCTATTTCTGATCCTACCACTATAACCGAGATACAGCCCTGTTTCTGCTTTCTCCTAATCTCGATATCTTCTCCTGTAAGAATACCAAGGGAAGTCAAACGCTCTTTTGTCTCTCTTGGAAGGGTCACTCTGACAACTTTGCCTGAACTACCTTCTTCCATTTCATCAAGCGGGATAAAACTTTCCTCTTGCCTTATGTTATTTTTATCAATATTGATAGGATTCCCATCAGGGCAATATTCGGGGCATCCCAGAAATTCGTAGATCTTTTCAAGTACGGCATCCGAGACTGCATGCTCAAGTTCACAGGCTTCTTTATGGGCTTCTTTCCTATCAAAATCAAGGACATCAACCAGGAAGGTTTCAAGTACCTGGTGTTTTCTTTTGATCTTGATAGCCTGATCAGTTCCTTTTTTTGTCAATTCAACTCCTTGATAAGGTGTATACTCTACAAGCCCTGAAGAATGTAACTTTTTTATCATTTCCGTCACGCTCGGCGGAGATACGTTTAGTTCTTCAGAGATCTGTTTTGTCTTTGCAGGGCTCTGATTTTTTCTAATGAGATAGAGAATAGTTTCAAGATATTCTTCAAATCGATCTATATGCATTACGTCATCCCGCCAGCGTATGCCTGATTCAAGATCCGATATTAGGATAGCCTAAAAATGTAACCACCTGAATAAATAATTTTTGATCTTTGGCTATTTGTATTTATTTCAAATCTTGTAAATTTAAATCCTTAGTCTCAAATTTCGAATTTCAAGTTTCAAGTTTCGAGCTTTATATTCAAAAAATAGAAAAGAAAGATCCTGAAGAAGGATTTCGTAAGCAGTTCAGGGATTAACCGACTTCATAACAGCAATTTCATTACAATCCGGAAACTTAGGGCATCTCAAGCAGCCGGACCAAATCTTTCTAGGAAGGCTGTTTTTGTCCACAACCTTAAAGTCCAGAGTCTCGAAAAAGCCGGGTACGTAAGTAAGGGCAAAAACTTCTTTCATACCAAGGTTTTTAGCATCCTCAAGACAGGCAGAAACAAGCTTTGTACCTATTCCTTTTCTTGCACATACCGGGTTCACGGCAAGGGCTAGTATCTCTGCAAGGTCTTCCCACACTATATGTAGGGCACAACAGCCTACAACTTCTCCATCAATCTCACAGACGTAATAATCCCTGATGTTCTCGTACATCTCACTTAGAGAACGGGCGAGCATCAGCTCTTCCTTCGAATAAGTATTGATGATTTGTTTCATTACAACTACGTCATTTACTCTGGCTTTTCTGATCAATTCGTGTTTCCTCTGGGTTAGCATTTTCTTTTCTAATAAAACAGAATCCACTGAGTTATAATAATAAAACCTTATTGTGTAATCTTCTATGCAATACTTACTTTCCAAATAAGAAATTTTCCATTGTTTACACGAGTGTACTCAGTTACTCAGAAATATTCGGTTCTTCTAAACAGGCAGAATATTCAGAAGCCTTAGAGTTGAAAGCTATCCGGTTCAAAAATAGACTTTCGCTTCTTGGAAAAACCGAAAAAGACAGATTAAACAAATAAGATTACGAAAAAGATGGATTAAACAAGTATGGGTTACCAAAAGATGGGTTAAGCAAGTACGGATTACGAAAAAGACCGATCAAAGGAAATTAGCGGGCGCGAAGGGATTTGAACCCCCGGTTTACAGCTTAGGAGGCTGCCGCCATATCCTGGCTAGGCCACGCGCCCATGAAAAGCTTCCCCAAAATGTAATCTTACAACTATCTACTGAATTTGCATTTCAGGTGTTCCATAATACCGGTATAAGATATATATCAAATTATCGCTCCATAGCTGAGAAATGTAAACCTGGAAACAAGAACCAGGATTTTTCGGGAAAGTTTTAAATCCAATGTAAACCATTAATCTCCAGAAGGTTAACAATACTTTACATTTTCAAGATTTTCAATTAAAATATATCTTCCAGGGTTGAAATCAACCTTTATGAAGTTATTATTATAAGGATAGTAAGGTTACTGCGGTTCCAGTCTTTATACCTGTTATATCCTTTACTTTGCACCGGATTATATTGCCTGCCAATTTAGGGGCATAAAAAGCTTTGACAGGCTTGAAAAAGGTGAAAAAATTAGAAAACCTAATAAAATTGATAAGAGGAAAATATGTGCATATAAAAAGCAACGAGCCCTATTCCAACCGGACTCCTGAACTAAGAATGATGGTTTTCGCATCTCTTTTTGCAGCTCTGACCTCAGCAGGAGCTTACATACAGATCCCTATACCTTTCTCTCCAGTTCCTGTTACACTGCAGGTTTTATTTGTCCTGCTTGCCGGAAGCATGCTGAAAAGCAAATGGGGAGGCTTGAGCATAATAGTATATACCCTGCTTGGCATTGCAGGACTTCCTGTATTTGCAGGAGGTAGTTCCGGAATGGGCGTACTTTTTGGGCCAACAGGCGGGTACATAATCGGTTTCATTCTGGCGGCTTATACTGTAGGAAAGCTCTTCGAGAAGGCTGAAAACGCTGGCAAGTCCAGCCTCTTGATTAATGTCATTAATATGAGTGCAGGAGTCCTTGTTATCTATACCTGCGGATTTATTCAATTAATGTTTGTATCCGAAATCGGGCCTGGAGCAGCTCTTGCTCTTGGCGTCATTCCTTTTCTGCCTGGAGAAATTGTAAAAACTGGAGTTGCCGCATATATTGCTTCAACCTACAAGCTCTAAAGCTACTTTCAAAGCTCTAAAGCTATTTTCTTTTAATTTTTTTCTAGGTAAGCAGAAAATCGAAATGAAACTCAAGTTATCGAGAAATTTATAAAGAATTTGAAATGAAACTTAAAATTCAGAGTAAACATGATCAGGCTTGAAAAAGTGAGTTACAGTTATCCTGATGGTACTCCTGCGCTTAAGAACCTAAATCTGGTTATAAAAAAAGGGGAATTCATAGGGGTAATCGGAAGAAATGGCAGTGGAAAATCCACACTTGCCCTTCAACTAAGTGGGCTCCTGAAACCACAGGCCGGCAAGGTAATGATAAGGGGAATGGACACCCGTGATCCCTCAAAACTTCCAGAAATTCGAAAGTTCGTAGGTATCGTGTTCCAGAATCCTGATACTCAATTTGTAGGCCGGACAGTCGAAGAAGATCTGGCTTTTGGCCCAGAAAATCTTTGCTTTTCCCCCATGGAAATCAGAAAGTGTGTTGATATGGCACTTGCCGAAACCGGTCTTGAGAAGTACAGGCATCGTTCTCCGAAAACTTTGAGTGGAGGACAGGGACAGTGTGTAGCTCTGGCAGGGGTTCTTGCAATGAGGCCTGAATGTCTTATCTTTGATGAGGTAACTTCCATGCTTGACCCTGAATCCGGAATTGCTGTCCTGAAAACCATAAAAAAGTTGCACAGGAAAGGAAAAACAATTGTATATATCACTCACAATCTCGAAGAACTTCATGACGCAGACCGAATTATTGTCATGGAAAAAGGGAAAATAATGCTTGAAGGCGAGCCGGAAAGCGTTTTTTCCGATATTTCCCTCGAGACTCTTGGACTTGACCTACCTTCCCTGATAGAACTAGCTGAGAACCTGAAAACACATGGAGTAATAATTCCCTGGGAAAAAACCGCTTCCCCCCAGAGCTTTGCAGAGGAAATATGCCAATTATTCTTGAAAACGTAAGCTTTTCCTATTCCAAAAAGACTCCTCTAGAAACCTCCGCTTTGAGAGAAATTAACCTGCGGATAGAAAAAGGAGAGTTTGTAGGAATACTGGGGGAAAAAGGCGCAGGGAAATCTACTCTAACAAAACTTTTCAACGGAATGTTTAAGCCGGAAACCGGAATCGTTCGTGTGGATGGTCTTGATCCTTCTTCAAGAGAAGCAAAACGTAAAGTAGGGATGGTTTTCCAACAAGCTGCTGATCAACTCTTTTGTAAGACTGTGTATGAGGAAATAGCTTTTGGACCCTTGAATTTTGGGTACTCAAAAAAAGAAACCGAGCAAAGGGTATATGAGGCAATTGAAGCTGTTTCTCTTGATCAGACCGAGCTTTCTCGAGACCCTTTCAGTCTGAGTGGAGGAGAAATGCAAAGAGTTGCTCTTGCAAGTGCTCTTGCCCTCAGGCCAGACTATCTGGTACTCGATGAACCCATAACAGGGCTTGACCCGATTGGGAAAAAGGACATTCTTAAGACACTTAACAGAATAAAAGAAAAGGGTACTGCAGTCATAACTGTAACCCATAATCTTAAAGGATTCTTCCCCTTGCTGGAAAAAATAGTTCTCCTAAGGGAAGGAAGAATAGCTTTTCAGGGAAGTCGGGAAAGCTACCTCAAAAAAGGGTTCGAGCCTCTTCCGCCTATAGCTTCCATGATGAAAGAACTCAGAGCAAGAGGACTGCCAGTAAACCTTACAGTCTTCACGGTTGAAGACGCTCTTGAAGAGATTATGAGATTAAAATCGATTCTTGAATAGATAATAATGAGAATAAACAGGTAATTAACTGGAAATTAACTGGAATGGTAATTAACTGGAAAGGTGATTAACTAAAACGGAAACTAACTAAAACGAGAATTAACTAAAACGAGAATTAACTAAAACGAGAATTAACTAAAACGGAAAGCTCCGAAAAATTCCTGAAAGACAATTTATAAAGAAAATCGAAGGAAATATGCAGGAACCTGTCTTCAGTTACGTACCCGGGGCTTCCGTTCTCCACAGGCTTGACCCCAGGACAAAAGTTACAACCGTAATGCTGCTCGGAATTCTGACATTCAGGATTGATAATTTTGCAGGAATAGTGGCTCTTTTCGCATTTTTCTTTGTCCTCGCTTTACTCTCGGGACTGCCAGTAAAAGTATTTCTCAGAGCAGTAAGGCCTATGATGCTGTTTATATTTTTTATCTTTCTTACGCAGATGTTTTTTACTGATGGAAGACCCTTTGCTTCTTACTGGATTCTGCAGCCAAGTCTGGAAGGGGTGGAAAAAGGGCTCAAACTTGCTGCCCGATGTATACTCCTTTTGCTTTTTGCAGCTCTCCTGACAGCCAGCACCGATCCGTCTGCAATTACCTGCGGTGTAGAAAGGATGGTAAGGCCTTTACCATTGCGCTGGCTGGGAATCAGCTCTTTTGAGCTTGCTACAATGATGAATATTTCTATAGCGTTTTTTCCCCTTCTGTTCGAGAGGGTAGAGCGGACAAAAGCGGCTCAGACTGCAAGAGGAATGGATTTCGTAAAAAATCCTCTCCGGTCAATTCCTGCCCTTGCAATTCCTTTGCTCAGAGGCGTAATTAGGGATGCAGAGGAATTGGCCCTTGCGATGGAGGGGAGAGGTTATCGGGGGAATCGAAGGACATCAATACACGAGCTTTCCATGCAGAAAAATGATTGGGAAGCCCTTTTTATACTCGTACTTTTTATTCTCTTTATTCTAATTCTCTGAACGAGGTCGTAAGAAGATTTTTTGATGAAATAAAGGCTCGAGCAACTTTTTAGGCCAGGAGAATCCCAAGTTTTGATAAATTCTAATTTTTGGCAAATTCTAAGTTTTGATAAGTCTAAAGGTTTTAGCAAACTCCAAAGTTTTAACATAACTCCAAAGTTCTTACAACTTTCTTAAGTGGCACAGTTCTTAATAAGATATTAATATATGAACAGCTGTTCATATATTCATGCAAGAAAAATGTGGAAGAGTTGACTCAATACAGTTAGAAAAATTGTTACAAAAGGTTCCGAACTCCGAAAATATCACGCGGATGGCTGCAGTTTTTCAGGCGCTCCAGTCAGATACTCGTCTTAAGATCCTTTTCTTATTAAATCAAAAGGAGATGTGCGTCTGTGAACTCGAACAGGCACTTAGTGTCACTCAATCCGCAGTCTCGCACGGGCTTCGAACCCTCAGGCAGCTTGACCTCGTACGGGTCAGAAGGGAAGGAAAATTTACAATATTTATTATATTGCAGACGAGCACGTCCGCACACTAATTGAAATGTGCCTCGAACATGTGGAGGAAAAAGCATGAATTTTGAATTTTTAAACACTCTTATGTTTTTTCTTTTAGGGATCCTTCTGGAATCCTGGAATATTTTCGTAGAAACGGCTCCCTATCTGATTTTCGGTCTGGGTATTGCAGGTCTTCTCAATATCCTGGTGCCTGACCAGAAGATCGTGGATTATCTTGGAGCATCGGCAGGAAAAGTTCGCTCTGTTGTCAATGCAGCCCTTGCAGGTCTTCCCTTACCGCTCTGCTCCTGTGGGGTGGTTCCTACTGCTATGTCGATCAGAAAAAGGGGGGCGGATAGGGGAGCAACCCTTTCCTTCCTCATCTCGACTCCTGAGACAGGAGTAAACTCTATAGCGGTTAGTTACGCTCTCCTGGATCCTTTGATGGCAGTTTTCCGTCCACTTGCTGTCCTTGTGACCGCTGTCCTTGCAGGGCTTGCAGATAATTTTTTGATCGGGGAACATTCGGAAAAGATGAATATCAAAAAACCGGAAAATTACGGGAAAAAAACAGGAGTTCTTGCAGTCTCAACCTTTATCGGTACCCCTTTACAGGAAAAAAATGTGTAGTTCTTCTTCTTGCAGTTGCCATAAGCCAGCAGATTCCGGCAGCGAAAAAACTGAGTCTGTAGGCACTATGACTAGGGCCATAGATGTAAAGCCTTCAAGATCAAAGCTTCTGAAAACCAATAATAACTTTGAAAACACCCAGAAGCTTTCCATGGTAAGCCCGGACTTCCTGAAAGAGGGTTCTTCCTGTGGCTGTGAGGAATGCAGGTACGAAGAAAAAGAATTGGGAAAAGATGGGAAACATAAAAAGTTAGGAAAAGACGGGATAAATCTGGAACCCGGAAAAGACGGGATAAATCTGGAACCCGGAAAAGAAGGCATAAATCTGGAGCCCGGAAAAGATAGAAAAAATAAGGAGTCGATAAAATCCACGCTGATTAAAGGAGTTAAGTATGCTTATATCGAGCTGCCGGCCTAGATTTCCAAAATGGATGCTCATCGGAATCTTTTTTGCAGGAATGATTTCCTATGCAATTCCCGAAAATCTGATTCAGAATTATCTGGGAGGCGGCTTTAGCTCAATGCTGGTCATGCTCTTAGTGGGAATTCCGCTTTATATCTGCGCAACAGCTTCTACTCCTCTTGCCGCAAGCCTCATAGCCAAGGGCATGAGTCCGGGTACAGCTTTTGTTTTTCTACTTGCAGGCCTGGCAACCAATGCAGCAACTATAACGATGGTTGCGCGTTTTCTTGGTAAACGTTCGGCAGCTCTATATCTTGGGGTGATTT
>DUGT01000097.1:18165-29491 GCA_013331275.1 Methanosarcina sp.
ATCAATGCAGTAGTAACCGTAGGGACTGCAAAAGAGCTGCTTCCCGAAGATCTAAAGTTAGGTTTTGCATTTTTCCTTCTCCTCTTGATGTTATATGGAATTTTCCGCAGTAAAAATGAATGCGCCTGCTCGAAATGCCACTGAGATCGAGGCAGAAATGAAAATAGTAAAGAGAATAGAATAGCAAAGAGAATAGAAAATGTACCAGCATATTATAAATCCTCAAAAATAGAATAATTATTATGCAGGAAAATCCCGAATCTCAAGAAAAAAAGGTAACTAAGAACAGTTTTTTTGAAGTTCCAGGGATAGCTAAAGCCGAATTTGAAAGGGGAACAAGTACGAAACCTGGGGGGAATACCGACGTGACCAGTGGAAGTGGAGAACCTCTGCAAAGAGAGGAACCGAAAAAGAGCGAATTCAAACCTCAAGGAGACCTTGAAACTGGCTATAAAGAGGAATCCTGGGAAAAACCTGAAAATATGGAAGAAAAAGCTGTAGGAAGTCCAACATTCAAAGAGAGAAAAGTCCCGGATAAAAGCGAGTTCAAGGCTCAGGGAGAACTTGAGACCGGCTATACTGAGGGATCCTGGACAAAGCCTATAGATATGGAAGGGAGAGTTATTATAGAACCTGGAGAAAAAAAAGAGGAATTTGCTAGAGAAGCTAGAGAGAAGGTCAAAGAAGAACCCAGGAAAGCCCAGGAAGAAGCTAGAGGAGAAAAGCGTACTACCTATACTATGAAAAAGCGCCTGACTAAAAGCAAGAAAGAACGTATGCTCTTCGGAGTCTGCGGAGGGTTGGGTGAGTATTTTGGCATTGACCCTACCTTTATAAGGCTTGCTTTTGCAGCCCTTGCTTTGCAAGGAATTGGTATTGTCCTGTATATTATCCTGGCAATAATTATGCCCTCTGGAGAGGGATATAAAATGATTTCTAGCTCAGGGCAGTAACTTCCAGCAGTGAAATCTTAAAAAGTTCTATTTTGTAAATTTTCTTTTTCTTAACACTTTCTTTTTTCATCTTTTCTTTCTCTTAAGGGACTGCTATGATTCGACTTTCCGTCTTGATGCTAGTCTTCGTAGCAGTAAAAAAGTGGCCTCACTTCGGGTTATGCAGTCTGAGTAAAAAATACATGAATTATCCTGCTTTTTTTGGCTTCCTGAAAGGAATTAATGTATGTCCTCCATTCCTTCTGGCAATGTCCGCAGCTTTGTCGTATGCCAGTATTGCAGGCAGCATATTACTATTTGGAGGGTTTTTTATTGGAACCTTATTTTATCTCATGTTACTGGTGCCGCTGGGTCTCGCAGCTAAAGTCGAAAGCATCAGGCAGATCGGGCTGATTACAGCAGTAATGTCAGGAGTAATGCTTTTCATACTGGGGTTGGGGTACCTGTTATTATGAAAACAGATTTCATCCAGTGATTCTTTAGGCTTCCTTTTTACAGAATTTTTTATACATTACTCTATCTGTATCTCCTCCGATTTCGACTCTCCGATTTCGATCTTCCAATTCCAATCCTCTAATTTCAATCCTCTAACTCTAATCCTCAAATTTCGATCCTTCAATTTTGATTCTACAATTTTAACCCTACAGTTTTAACCCTGCAATTTTGATCCACAATTTTTAATATGAAACGTTTCAAACCAAAAGCTGCGCGCACTCTGGTAAAACTGTGGTTTATGTTAAGACTTCTTACTGCATAGAAGTCTTAAAAACAGAAAGGGCAGCTAGAAAGTACGAAGCTCTACGGTAAAAGGGTAAGTCGTTATAAAAAGCTAGAGCGAAAGCAGTTGTGCAGGTTAATTTGAAGTAAGTAGAAAATTAAAAACAGTTTTCTAAGGCTGGTTGGAAAAAGATAAAGAATTAAGCGGGCTCGAAGGGATTTGAACCCCCGACGTCTGGGTTAGAAGCCCAGCGCTATATCCTGGCTAAGCCACGAGCCCTGTTTGCTTTTCTTAGTGCGGAATACGAAATGAGCGTTTTCACATAAAAGCTTTTTGTATGGATTCACTAATTGGAACTGTAAATATCTTAAAATATTTATATAGAAGCGGAATTGTAATATATATTTAGTATATACTGACTTATTCGACATTTTACTTAGGAATTTGCCAGTATGGAAACTTCCCTGAGGCTTTGAATTTTTAAAACCCCGCGCAGAGCTTACATACTGTCAATAAGTGAAAAAAAGTAAATGGTTTATAGGGTTTGCATATTACAATCATATTTAATTGACATTATCAAGAAAATAGGTAAACTCTATAATATTAGTAAGATTGCAGAGGATTGTTCGCAAATGAGTGAGTTACTGATCTATTTGGATGGGAAGTTTGTTCCCAAATCCGAAGCCAAAGTTTCGGTCTATGACCATGGTTTCCTCTACGGCGACGGTGTTTTTGAAGGCATAAGGGCATACAACGGCCGTGTCTTTAAGTTAAAAGAGCATGTTGACAGGCTTTATGACTCGGCAAAAGCAATTGCAATGGATATTCCCCTTACAAAAGAAGAGATGAGCGAAGCAATACTTGAAACCCTCAGGAAAAATAACCTCAAAGATGCTTATATACGCCCTATTGTTTCAAGGGGAGTTGGAGATCTCGGACTTGACCCCCGCAATTGTGAAAAGCCTTGCGTGGTTGTCATAGCCCAGGGTTGGGGTGCCATGTACGGCGACCTGTATGAAGTCGGGCTGAAAGCTGTCAGTGTCTGTGTCCGGAGAAATGCTCCTGATGCCCTATCTCCTAATATTAAGTCCCTGAATTACCTGAACAACATCCTGGCAAAGATTGAAGCCAACGAAAAAGGAGGAGATGAAGCCATTTTCCTGGATCAGAACGGCTTTGTCTGTGAGGGTTCTGGAGACAATATATTCATAGTCAAGAACAATAAGGTTCTTACTCCCTTTACAATCAGCAATTTAAAAGGGGTTACCAGAGCCACAGCCATTGAACTTCTGGATGAGATGGGATGCAAAGTTATCGAAGCAAATCTTGGCCTATTTGACCTTTACACAGCCGATGAAATTTTTGTCACAGGCACTGCAGCTGAAGCTGCCCCTATAACCAGACTTGACGGAAGGATCATAGGTACAGGCAAACCCGGACCCATGACGATGAAGATGGTTGAAGCTTTTGAGAAAATAACTCAGAGTACGGGAACACCGATTTATAAGTAAAGAGCAGCCCTGAAAAATTAAAGAAATAAAAAGGGCAGTAAAATCAAGCGGGATTTTTCCCGCCATAGTTCTTTTTGGACAATTTTCTGAAGCAGCTTTTGCCTGAACCTTTTTTAAATTTCTACTTAAGCTGTTTTTGAGTTTCTTTTGAATTTTTTAAGCTTTTGTTTCAAATCTATATTCCAAGTTTATTCTTAGTTTTCCGGTTCTCTACTTAAATTTCTATTTGGAATAGCTTTGAGTTTCTATTTAGATTGCTGCCTTAAATAATTTTGAGTTTCTATTAAGACTACTTTTTGGACTAATATTTGAGTTTCTTTTTAGACTTCAGTTGAGCAGCTTTTAACTAACTTGCCTTCAAGGTTTTTCGAGGAGGAAAAAGTAAGTATAAAACATGCCTGGAAATGCTATTAAACTAGGAAATTTATCTGAAGGCCTGTAAATTAGGGTTGAATTTCTATGAAACGCAAAGAATTTCGGAAACTTATCTCTGTAGAGAAAGCACGTGAAATAATAAACAACCTGCAAGTTTTTCCCAAACCGGAAAGCTTAGCCCTTGAAAACGCTTACGGTGAAATCCTTGCCGGGGATATTGTTACCGAAATTAATGTTCCTCCTTTTCCAAGAGCTGTAATGGATGGTTATGCAGTCAGGGCAGAGGATACGTATGCATGCGGTGAAACCAGGCCTGTAGAACTCAAACTCCTGGGAAACCTCCCAGCAGGCTCGGATGCAAAATTCAATGTTTCGACAGGGGAAGCCGTAGAAGTATCTACCGGATCTCCTATTCCTGAAGGCGCTAACGCTGTGGTCATGGTTGAATATAGCTCTGAAGGAGACGGAACAGTATCGATTTACAGTCCTGTAACTGTGGGAGAAAATACCATGAAAGCCGGTTCTGACATACGGAAGGGAGAACGCGTGCTCAGGGCAGGACGAAAGCTCGGAACCAGAGAAATAGGAGTGCTTGCTTCTATCGGAAAAAAGGATGTGCCTGTTCTAAAATTACAGGTTGGGATAATCTCAACAGGAGACGAGCTTGTGCAACCCGGAGAAAAACTTACTTCCGGGAAGATATATGACGCGAATTCTTACACCTTATATGCCGGCATACATGAATGCGGAGCCTTCCCTCTGCTTTACGGGATTGTGAAAGATAATGAGACCGCAATGAAAAAAACACTTGAAACTGCGGTTTCGGAGTGTGCCCTTATCCTGACTTCCGGCAGCACATCATCGGGAGCAGGAGACATTATGTACAGGCTCATTGACGAGATCGGAGAGACTCTTGCACACGGAATAAGTATAAAACCTGGAAAACCTGTGGTTATTGGAATAATACAAGGAGTTCCCATAATAGGGCTGCCAGGAAACCCTACATCTGCATTGATGATTTTTAACGAGTTCGTAGCTCCATTGCTCAGAAAAGCCCTTGGAGAAGATAAAGCACTTAAAAAGACGGAGAATGGAATTATGGGCACACGTTTCCGTTCAGAAGGAAGACAGCAACTTCTCCCGGTAGGCCTGATCCGTGGAAGGGTTTATCCTGCAGACAGAGGCTCAGGTGCCATAACCTCTCTTTCCGAAGCAGATGGCTTTATTAAAATTTCATCCAGTACAGAGTTTATTGAAGCTGGAACTCCTGTAGAAGTGACTCTTTTTGGGGAGGTTGAAAAACCTGACATTTTTATAGCAGGTGGCTTCTGTCCTGGCCTTGATCTGCTTGAAGACCTTAGTGGACTTCATTTCAGGACCCTTTTCACAAGTTCAAGCGGGGGCTTCAGCGCAATTGCCTCAAACACAGCCGATATTGCAGGTGTGAATATGCCGTCAAGTGACCCAAGAGGACACGGAATCCTGTATAACGTCCCTACAATCGAGAATATGGGACTTTCAGGGACTGTTCTTGTCAAAGGTTACAGGCGTGAAGTCGGACTTATTGTCAGGCAGGATAGCCCGGTCTCTGGGCTCTCGGATCTTCCGGGAAAACACCTGATCAATCGGAACCGGGGTTCAGGCACAAGAGCTCTACTAAACCTGAAAATTGCAGAACTCGTAGCTGGAAAGGGAATTAGTAAAAAGGAGTTTACAGATTCGATTCTTGGTTATGCATCCGGAGCAAAATCGGAGGTAGCTGTATGTGAGGCAATTGCCTCAGGAAAGGCCGAAGTAGGGGTAGGAATAAGGAACTGTACCGAGAAGAACGGTTTCCACTTTATAAAATTTGCAGAAGAAGAATACGATTTCTTTATAAGGAAGGAAATTCTGGAAACTTCCGAAGTCCGCAAGTTTCTAGAAACTCTTACCTCCACAGAATTCGCTTCAAAGCTTCCATCCGGGCTGCACGTTTATGAGAGAACAGGAGAAATAATATTCTTCGAATAAAATAGTCATAATGGATGGGAGAGATTGTCCTTTGAGATAGTCCCTTTGAATTGGAGATGAAGTTTCTTTGAGACAGTCACTTGAACAAGAAAAGTGATTCCTTTGAGGTAAGTTTCCTTCGAACAGAGAGGTAATAATCCCTTTGAGAAAGTGTTCCTCAAACAAGAGAGGTAACCCCGTTGAGACAATCCCTTTAAGTAAAAGAAACAGCTACTCCATTAAACTTGAGTGACTGTCTATTTGAATCAGTTCATGGTGAATAAACTTTTATCAGGATCAGTTTTCAATAAGCTTTAAATATTATTATATTTATTGTGTAATATAAATATAATATAAATGTTCTGAATAACTCTATTATTCATGATTGGTAAATAAAAACATTCCATAGGTATATATATTTCATTTAACTATTCAGGATAAAATATCCAGATACGGATCTCTTTTGGATCAAAAAGGGTTTGTAGAGACCGCTTGGACACGGTTTCTTTTTCCAATCAATATGAAAATCATTTCTTTAGTCCCGAAATCGGCAGGTTCCAGATGAGCAGCATACAGGAGCAAATACAGGAAGTCGAAGACGAACTTCGAAAGACAGTGTACAATAAGGCAACTTCCCATCATATAGGCCGCCTCAAAGCCAAGCTAGCCCGCATGCGGGATGAAGTTGAGAAAAAAGCCTCGGCAAAAGGAGGAGGGGAAGGGTACTCGGTCAGAAAATCAGGAGATGGAACCGTCACTCTTGTAGGTTTTCCATCAGTAGGGAAATCTACGCTTCTGAACAAAATCACGGGTGCCAATTCTGCAGTGGCAGCATATGAGTTTACTACCCTTACAGTTGTGCCAGGCGTACTGGAACACAAAGGTGCAACAATCCAGTTCCTTGATGTCCCTGGGCTCGTAAAAGGCGCATCTTCAGGGCGTGGACGTGGAAAAGAAGTCATATCTGTTATCAGAAACTCGGATATGGTTATATTTTTGCTTGATGTCTTCCAGCCCAAGCATTACGAAGTACTTATGGACGAACTTTACCAGGCCGGCATTCGCGTTGATGAAGAGCCCCCTGATGTGGTAATCAAGAAAAAAGATAGGGGTGGGGTAGTGATCAATTCAACCGTTGACCTTGACCTGGATGAGGAAACTATCAAGGCTGTGCTGGATGAGTATAAGATCCACAACGCAAGTGTGCTTATAAGAGAAAACATAACGGTTGACCAGCTTATTGATGTCGTCCTGAGCAACCGCAGCTATGTCAGGTCTCTGATAGCTGTTAATAAGGTTGACCTTGCCTATCCCCAGTTGATCGAAGAATGCAGAGAGCTATACCCTAACTCGATCTTTATTTCAGCCCATGAAGGCATTAATATCGAGGTTCTTAAAGACGCTATTTACGACACGCTAGGTTTCATTCGAGTTTACTTAAAACCACAGGGTCAGCCTGCAGATATGGAAGAGCCCCTGATAGTTATGAGTGGGACCGACATAGGCCAGATTTGTGACCGTCTGCACAGGGATTTCCGCAGGAAGTTCCGCTATGCCCAAATATGGGGCACCTCAGCAAAACATCCGGGGCAGAGAGTAGGCCTCGACCATAGAATGCAGGATGAAGATATTCTTACAATTATCATTCAGAAGTAAACATTCAGAAGTAGAAAAGTAAACATAAACATCCAGATAAAACAAGTAAATATTCAGAAACAGGATAATTAAATACCAAAAGTAGAATAAGTAAATATCCAAAAACAAAATAAGTAATGGAAAACAAAGAGAAAACGGAAACGCGAAAAAGAAAATTTCTAGTCCTTTCGCATTTACCTTCTTTTATAAGTTAATATAAGTTGTCATATGCTCTCAAAAGCCTGTATTGTTTCGGAGGAGTTTGAAAAAACACTTTTCTTCCGAGCATTTTCGGAATCCATAGAGTCTCTTGCTTCAATTTCTTCTTCAAACTCGGCAGCGCATTCAGCCGGGCTTTTTCTGGAAGTGGTTTCAGGCATTTTCCTCAGCTCGAGATTTTCAGAAGCTCCAAGGCCATACCTTTCTTTTGCAGCTTCTATAATGGCCGCAAGCATTCCTGAATAGGAAATATTAGCATAAGCTGCCATCTTTGCCAGATGACCGTCCCAGCACCATCCAGGATTAGGATTCACTTCTAGAAGTTTGGGTTTGCCTTCGACATCAAGTCTCCAGTCAAAACGGGCATAATCCCGGCAGCTCAGCCTTGTAAAGAGAGCAAGACAGCACTTTACGATTTCCTTTCTGGTTTTTTCAGGGAGATCAGCAGGCACGGATTTTATGTTCCAGTAAGGAGAATCCGGAAGCCACTTCGCCTCATACCCGCAAATCTTTGGAAATTCTTCAGGCACTTCCGAGTAATCTTCTTCCGTAATAGGCAGTACATTGCACGAAGGCGGATTTCCAATAATGCCAACACTGATGTCTTTTCCTGGAAGAAACTCTTCCAGCAGGAAAGGCTTACAAGAGCCCATTTTTTCTCGGGAAGCCGCAAGAGTTTCAAGAAGCTCCTCACGGTTATGGACAATGCTTTTCTGTGTAATCCCAAAACTTGAGTCCCCTGAGTTGGGCTTTACAAGCAAGGGAAAAGAGAGAGACAGCTTTGAAAGCTCTGCGTCTTCAGTTACAAGCATTCCCTTTGCTACGGGAATGCGCATCTCTCTGGCAACTCCCCTTATGATCGACTTGTCATAACAAAAAGCAAGACATTGAGGGCCTGCTCCTGTATACGGGACATTTAACTGTTCAAGCAAAGCCGGGATATGAAGTTCTTTTGTGGGATCGTTATAAAATCCTTCATCACAGAGATTAAATACAAGATCAATTTTCGCTGCTTTCTTCTTCAGATCCTCCAGTAACGTTTCATGCCTGTCAAGAAAAGTGAATTTCATAAAAGGAATCTCTGCAAGTGCTTTTTTCATTCTTTCAAGGGTATCAAAATCATCGTCATCGAAGACACAGGCAGGCTTAACCTGATCTTCTTTTCTCGGATCTCCAAGCAAAACTGCAATATTCATTGGTTTTTTATTCCCGATTGCCTGAAGAGATGTAGGCCACGGTTTTTCAACAGAGGCCGAGACCAAAATTCTCTGTTCCATCATGCCTGCATCCTGGGTTCCTGCGGAAACCGGGCTGAAAGTAGTATGAAAGGCGGGACTACTAAATCCCGACACTGTAAGCAGCTCAAAAAGGCTTTCTTTATTGTATAACCTCTCAGCGTAAAACTGGTCTGCAATCACGCCTTTGTCAATACGGCTTATCACTTCCCTGCAAATTAATCGATCTCCATCGGCCGAAAGAGCTCTTTCCCTGCAGACAAAGTATTTCCTGTCAAGCCATTCCCATGACCTGGGCTGAAAACTCTTTTTCATGTAGTCCCCATCTACGGCATCGATGAAAACTCTGCCATCAGGCTTCAGAACCCTAAATATTTCTTCAAGGACCTTTTGGTCCTGGAGCGTTGAGTCAAAGTAGCCAAAACTGTTACCCAGTATAGTAACCACGTCAAAAGTATCAGATGGGTAGGGAAGCTTTCTTGCATCTCCCTCTCTGAACCTTACCTGCAGGTTCTCTTTCTGTGCTCTTGTTCTGGCTTTCCTTATAAGGTACTGAGATCTGTCATATCCCTCTACGTTTGAAAAGCCTCTTCTTGCCAGTTCAAGTACGTGTCTCCCCTGTCCGCAACATAGATCAAGAATTTTTTCTTCAGGAGCCACTCCCAAAATGGAAACAATGAGATCGACCTCTTTTCTAGTAACCTCCATATCATCCAGAAGATCGGCATCGGTCTTAAGGTAAAGTGAATTAAAAAGAGTTTGCCACCAGTCGGACCGGACATGAGTTTCAAGGTCTTCAACAGGCCCAAAGGTTTTCTTCTGTACAGTACACCTGGCGCGCTTACGCCTGGTATTTGGATCTGTATTATTCTGGGTCATGATCTTATATCTTCCAGAAAAAAGTGTATGCACTTTGAGTATATCAAGTTTATTGGAGAGTTATAAAGTATTTTTATTCACTAAAAAATAGACAAAATTATTGAAAACGAAAACTCCTTTAAACAGAGTTTTAGGTAGCAGTAAACCTTGTAAATCAATTATAAGGTAATTTAGAATATATAAGTGTTAGAGAAATATAAAGTAAATAATAGCATCTAAAATTGTAATTAAGATTCCAATTCTGGAAAATTCAACAAATGAGATAGTTTTTCCTTCCTTCTCTGCATTTTGAATAATTATAACGTTACTTGCAGCTCCCAGGATCAAAAGATTTCCTGCAATTGTACTTCCCGCAGCAAGTGCCATCAACTGCCCCTGAGAAACCGTACTACCCATAGCAGGCAGATAGAGCGCTACAAAGGGAACATTAGATATGAGTTGGCTTAGTCCTATGCTGAGTGCGAGGATCATTGACACTGAACCTAACTCAGGAGACAATCTGGCAAGCAATTCCTGGCACGTTCCGGAAATCCACACACTTTGCATTAACACAAACATTGAAACGAAAAAAACCAGGGTTGACCAGTCAATATTTTTCAGGATTTCAACGCGTTTTTTACTGAGCAGGACAGGTGATGCGGAGATAATAGCAATCCAGCTCAGACTGAAATTCCAGGCAGGGAAAAATTCCACCAGGAAAATCTTACAGATTATGAGAATTAACAAAAGAGAAAGAGCCTTTTTTGCATTACTGGCAAGTTCAGGATCGGTAATGGCTTCTTCTGATTGAGTAGGAGTTGATTTTCCGAATTCCTCTCTGAAAAAGAGTTTTAGCACTATATAAGCAATTAAAAGGCAGATAAGGGTTGGTAGAGCGAGTGAATGCAAAAATGTTACAAAAGGGGAATCCAGATTTCCATTGATTGCTATGAGAAGATTTTGTGGATTTCCTATAGGGCTCATAACGCTTCCTGTAGTTACCCCGAATGCCAGGGAAAAGAGCATGAGTTTGGGAGATACATTGTACTTTCTGGAAAAACCAAGAACAAGTGGTGTACCCATGATAGCCAGAGTATCATTCATGAGAACAGCTGAAAGAATTCCTGTAGAAAACAACACAAGCAAAACAAGTTGATCCGTATCCTTTGCCCTGGAAACTATCCTATTCCCGATCCAGGCCAGATACCCACTCCTATTAAGTGCTTCTCCTACGCAAAAAGCCCCGAAAAGAAAGACAAGCACATCAGTATTAATCGCTGCAAGAGCTTCTTGCAGTGAAATTTCACCGAGCAATAGTACCAGTATCGCTCCAAAGGTCATGATTTGCCATATCTGCAGCCTTAAAGACCCTATCTGCCTGAGAGCTGTAAGTACAAAGACGCCCAGAAGAGTAAGTACTGAAAGGTCAGGTAAAGGTACAGGAGAAGACAGTATAAACTCTATTGGCATAGGACCCACAAACTTAACAATATATATTTAGACTGTGATCTCAGCTTAAGTATAAAACTCCTGCGCTCAAAAAGAGACCTTCCTCAAAAAAGACCTTAATGAACAGGAAGATACGAAACATTTAAACGTAGGCTGACAGACTTTTAAAACATGACAATATGGTTTCCTTTTTCCGCAACTATCCGTCAGGAAGATAGTTTCTATATTTCAATCTGCCCTGAAGCTGATATAATTTGTAAGGGAACCACTATCGAAGAAGCTATTGAAAACCTGAAAGAAGAAGTGGAAAAATTCCTGGGGGAAAAGCTTTCTCAGGGATTTTCCAAAATTATATTTTACTGAGTTTAAATTTATAATCTTCTT
>DUGT01000097.1:29631-30429 GCA_013331275.1 Methanosarcina sp.
TGATTGATATATTCTTCTGATTGTCTATCTGATTGCCGTTAACTATCAGGAACAAGTAGTATTTTTCTGGAAATAATTCAACGGTTTTTCCAGCCATTACTGAAAGAGAAAGTTCACAAGTGTTAGAAATGGCTGTTAATGGGTAGATCTTGTGACCGTTCTAGAGGCTCATAGTCTGCTTCCATCGTGAAAAATTCCGTGAGAAGGTTAACGATAATACAGTAAAAAGGCTAACGATATTAGTATAATAGAATTAGTATGATAAAATTAGTATGATAGAATTAATATGATAAAATTAGTAGGAAAAACAAGAGAAATGTACATTAAAAGAAGGGTAAAGAAAACCCAGAAACTTATGTTCCCTTTACCGTAGCCCCCGATACGGTTGATCCGAAAATACGCTCCCCCAAGCATATTACTCGGAACAGGATCAAAAGCTTCCAGGCAATTCTTTACTTACTATTTCATACCCGTACTCACTCTTCCTATTATCTCTATGTACAACATAAAATAATCCCTGTAATTATTTTAAATTAATTATACCAAAAATTAGTCTGAAACGAAAAATGTTTTCGCATAAAAAGTTTTAAAACCGGAGCCTGATTTAACGTTAAATGAATTTTTAGTGTTTAAACCTTGAAATAAGAGTGTATTAATAAAAATTTTGACTGTAATATAGAAAAATCAAATAGCAGATCGTTAGACAAATTATATAATTATATACAAAAGTCAGGAAGGTAACACATTTACAAAATGCCAGGCAATAAACGAAAGTAAAAATAATTAAGGGCAATAGAA
>DUGT01000054.1:0-3176 GCA_013331275.1 Methanosarcina sp.
ATGGATAAACTTTCCCGCGCAACAGGTGCAAAAATAATCACCAGCCTCGATGAAATTGAGGAGTCCGACCTTGGTTATGCCGGTCTCGTGGAAGAAAAGGACGTTACAGGCTCAAGAATGACCTTCGTTACAGGCTGCAAGGACAGCAAGACAACCTCAATTCTTCTGCGCGGCGGAACCGAGCATGTCGTGGAAGGAATTGAAAGAGCCCTTGAAGATGCTCTCAGAGTAGTAGGTGTTGCTCTTGAAGACCAGAAGATTGTTGTCGGTGGCGGCTCCCCAGAAATTGAACTGTCCCTAAGGCTCAAGGAATACGCAGCAACCCTCAAAGGTAGGGAGCAGCTTGCTGTAATGAAATTCGCCGAGTCTCTTGAGATTATTCCCAGCACCCTTGCAGAAAATGCAGGGCTTGACCCGATTGACATGCTTGTGGAAATGCGCTCCCAGCACGAGAAAGGAAACAAGCGCGCTGGACTCAATGTTTACACTGGCAAGATCGAGGACATGTTCGAAAATAACGTTGTCGAACCTCTCAGGATTAAGACTCAGGCAATCAATGCAGCTACAGAAGCCGCAATTATGGTTCTCAGGATCGATGATGTGATTGCCTCATCCAGTGCAGCAGGTAAAGCCGGTCCAGGAATGGGTCCAGGCGGCGAAATGCCTGAAGATATGATGTAATAAAGATATAACGTAATAGTTTAGTATAAATCCGGGATTGCTGGGAATTTCCAGCTTTCCGGATCTTTTTTAATTTCGAGATACTTATGATAAACTCTTCATAAATTATAATGAGTTGTATTTAGATCCCTTAGGAAACAAATCATAACCAGGGCTTCTAAAACCAAAAAATCTAAAAAATTTAAAATAACGTTTTTAGCTATTTATACCAAATGTTACTGAATTGCTAAAATGAATAGTTCAGTAAAAATTGTTATCTGGCTTCATAGCAGGAAATCTCCCTGGCGTCTACCCGGATTGGTTTCCCAAGCTCGCTTGAAATCACATTTCTTACCCTTGCCATACATCTGCACTGAAGCTGGATGCGGGCTGACACAGATTCTCGTTCTTCAACGTAGAAATCATTCGAACTGACGATGGAATGAACCGAGATCTGCTTCTGTACAACTTTTGCTATGAGACCCTGAGTCCCATCCATGAGATCCTGAAGGCTAGTAGATGTCAGGAGAACATTATCTCCTACACTGAGCCCGAGTACTCCTACGAAATTTTGAGGACTCCGAATCTCAAGAGTCCTGAGATGGTGTTTCTTCAGGACCTCGATAAGAGAATCAGCAATTCCTGTTAACGCGATGTACTCCATGGGATCACCCGTACATTGGGAACTCCTTCTTTACTTCTCCTTTCTGCTCCGCAGTCTGAACATCTTCAGCAAGCCTCTGAAGTTCGACCTCTATACGTTCAGCCTGCTCTATAAGCCGAACTGTACTTATTGAAAGTCCATAGAGCTCGTTTAAAACATCAATGACAGCAGAAGCAGCTCTTGGGTCAGGATTCTGGGTTCTGGTAGCACCGAGCAGGCTAAATGCAGGAACTCCACGCAGCAAACATTCAGCCATCACACTACCTGAAATCCCGGAGATAGTTCCCATCTGGAAAACCTCTACCTTTTCCTTGATTCTGTTCAGCATTTCCTGAGTGGTGGCTGCCCCGAAGACTTTATGCCCTCCGTCCATAATGGCAATTCCTGCAATGGAAGCAATTTCTTTTACGTTAATAGACTCAGCCCAATCTACGAGAGCATTGCTAACATCGTAGGAAACAGTGTGACTGATAGGAATATCGGAAATTACAACAATCAGATTATGTTCCACATTTTCATAAATCCTCACAGGCATATTTATAAGTCCCTCGTAAAGCACTGCAATCGAGGGGAAATACCTGGATTCGATAGAACCAATGTATTCCATTTTCAATTCTTCTATCATATGCTGACTTGCAATATTTCCCACAAGCCCGATTCCGGGAAAACCTTCAATCAAAATAGGATTTTTTGATTGCACAGGTTTAGTAATAATCTTCACGTCATTATTGTCATAATCTGTATTTGACAAGTAACCACCTCAGCGAAATACAACCCCTATCATTATATCTGAACTAATCCTAGATAAACAAGCTTCTCAGCAGTCCGGGTCTACGCTACTTCCTGAACTGCATAACATGAAATTTACAATTGATCCAGAGCTTTATCCACCATAACCCTCTTTTTGATAAAAAGAGAATCTTTTTAATATATATCTTTTCTCCTGATAGGGAAACGTAGCTTTAGTAAAAAATAATAAAAATTAGACTTTTTATCTCAGCTGGAGAATCTGATAGAGACATAATTCTATAAAAGATACAAAGGAAAAAATGTAATAGATAGGGAAAGAGTAAAAGAGTTTATGAAAAAAAATCGAACAGGATAAATAAAAAGATGTATTCGAGTACGGTAAAATAGTTCATAAAAAGAGATATCCAAACACTATGAGCTAATAGAAAGAAATCCGAACACAGGAGGAAAAACTCATGGAAAAACATATTCTTTATTTTGACAACGTAGGAGAGTCAAATACTGACGCTGTTATTGAGGCGGCAGCAAAAAGGGCGGCAGAACTTCAGATATCCCATATTGTGGTAGCAAGCACCAGCGGAAAAACCGCACTAAAAATGGCAGAGGCTGTAAAAGGCAGTAGTATAAAGGTTATTGGAATAAGCCATCAGTACGGACAGAATAAGAAAGGCGAATGGGAAGTAGAAGAGGAATATAAAAAGAAGCTTGAAGAACTCGGAGCCGTGATAACAACTCAGTCACATATGTTTTCCGGAATTGAGCGCTCAATTACAAAAAAGTTTGGAGGTTATTCTAGACTGGAAGTTATTTCCGATACTCTTAGGTCTCTCTTCGGAAAAGGCTTCAAGGTAGCCATTGAAGTCGCAGTTATGGCAGCCGATTCAGGCCATATTCCAGTTTCCGATAAAACGGAGATTATAGCAATAGGAGGCACAAGAAAGGGTGCAGACGTAGCCCTCGTGCTCAGGCCAGCTCATAGTGGAGATTTCTTCTCCCTTCAAGTTCGGGAAATTATTTCCATGCCACGAGCTAAAGAAGATTGAGGCAAGAACAAGTAGAAAAATCAAGTGAGATATAAAGAGAAACAGAAATGAGAAACAGA
>DUGT01000054.1:3347-11083 GCA_013331275.1 Methanosarcina sp.
AAACAGAAATGAGAAACAGAAATCCTTGACATTGTTGATTCAACTTTTCATTTAAAATTGATGAAGAAGCTCAGGTGATTTACTGGAATTGCCCTGGCTTCTCACTATTCCCCAAAGATAGATATATCTGAGAGACATCTATAACGCCGGCATGTCAGCAATATTTGAAATTCTCGACAAGGACGCAGGTGGCAGGATAGGAAGACTCAGGACTCCCCATGGAACTGTTGAGACACCTACCGTTATGCCTGTGATTAATCCAAATATCCAGCTTATCCCCCCGAAAGAAATGCGGAACTTTGGGGCAGAGATTTTGATTACTAATTCCTACATTATTTACCGCAAGGAAGAATTGAGAAGTATCGCCCTGGAAAAAGGGCTACATGAACTCCTGGGTTTTGACGGACCGATAATGACGGATTCAGGTTCTTTCCAGCTTTCCGTATATGGCTCTGTCGAAATTACGAATGAGGAAATTCTCGGGTTCCAGCAAAAGATAGGAAGCGACATTATTGTACCGCTGGACATACCCACACCCCCTGATGTTCACTACCGACGGGCTGAAGATGAACTTGCAATTACAGCCGAACGCCTGGAAGCGGCACGCAAGTTCATCCAGAGCGAGCAGCTTCTTGCAGGACCAGTTCAGGGTTCGACATATCCTGAGCTGAGGGAAAAAGCTGCTTCCCACTTGAAAGACCTTAATTTTGAGGTTTATCCTCTTGGAGCAGTTGTGCCCCTCATGGAGGCCTACCGGTATGCCGAACTTGTTGACGTGATTGCTGCGTCTAAAAAAGGTCTCTCTCCGGCTGCCCCTGTCCATCTTTTTGGGGCAGGCCACCCAATGATGTTTGCCCTTGCGGTAGCCATGGGCTGTGATCTTTTTGATTCGGCAGCTTATGCACTTTATGCAAAGGACGGACGTTATATTACTGTAAACGGGACTTACCATGTGGAGAAACTAAATTATCTTCCCTGTTCCTGCCCTGTCTGTTCAAAGTACACTGCAGATGAACTGAAAAAAGCCAATAACCGAGAAGAACTTCTTGGAAGGCATAACCTTTATGCAACTTTTGCCGAAATACGGCTTATCAAACAATGCATAAAAGACGGAAAACTGCTTGAACTTGTAGAGCAGCGCTGCCGTTCTCACCCTAAACTTCTGGACGGGTTAAAAAAGCTTTATACTCATTCTTCCTGGCTTGAGCAGCTTGATCCGGCTACAAAAGGTACTTTCTTCTACTGCGGGCCCGAGTCCTCTTTCCGTCCTGAGGTTCTGCGCTTTGGGAAACGACTTAATAGATTTAGCCTTCGAGGTTCGGTAATTATTAGAGCAAGCCCGATAAAAGGAGAGAAAGATTACGACCAGGTTCTTACTTTCAAAGCGCCTTTTGGAGCATTTCCAATTGAAATGGAAGAAGTGTATCCTTTCAATGCTGAAGTCCCGAAACTTCCGGATTACGAATCACTCAATATAGCTCTTTCAAACACTCTTAAATTGATGGACCTTAACCCAGAAGCTGAATTTACTTTTATCTGCGAAAAGGAATTCAGACATCCTTTAATTGAAGAAATAAGCAAAAGAGCAAAACTGGTATACAGAGAAGACTGGAAAAAAGAACAAATTTCGGAAAGCTAATTAATAGAACTTCAAATTGTATAGCACTTTAGATTTTGTAAGTCTTTCATACGTAAAGAATCAAAACTTGCCTCAAAAGAGATAAAAAGGAAACTTTTTTGAAGTGCAAACATTTATAGATTACCTGTAAAGAATCCTCTAAACAGGGAAAGAGCTGAGTTATAAAGCTAATATAGGGACTTTCAAGCTCATAAAGAGACTTTTAAGCTCATAAAGAGACTTTCAGCTCATAAAGAGACTTTCGTACAAACTAGAAATATAGGTGAAATTATTGTCCCTTACAGCAAGAATCGGTGAACTGAGTCCTTATCTGCGGCTGTTGAGACCCGAACTCTACTACATGGACCTTACCTTACCTGCCTCAAGTGCAATCCTTGCTTCATACCTGGCTACCGGAGGACTTCCTGAGCTCCTTCCCTTCCTGATCGCGGTAATAGGTGGCTTTGCAGCCATTACAAGTTCATACGTTTTCAATGACTGCTGTGATATCGATATCGATACGATCAACCTGCCTGGTCGTCCCTTGCCCTCTTCTAAAGTGTCAAAGAGTTCTGCGCTTACTTATACTGTATTTTTACTAGTAGTTGCAGGAGCAGCAGCGACTTACCTTAATCCTGAGTCTCTCGTAACTCTTATTATTGCAGCTGCAGTTATCACAATATATTCAGTCTTTGCAAAAAGGAATACTTTTCTCAGTTTTTTGCCTGTAGGTATTTCCTATGGACTTGTACCTGTTGGTGTCTGGCTCGCCTTTGACCCTGCAGGTCTCCTGAAAGGCAGTGACGGAGTAGTTCTCCCTTTGCCGGCTATTTGCTTCGGGCTAATGATATGCGTTACGGACTGGGCTTTTACCCTTGGAGGAGTTTCCAGAGACGTGGAAGGAGACAGATTGAAAGGTGCTCCAACGATGCCAGTAACTTTTGGAATCCCCTTTACTGCTAGATTCGTAACGTTCTGGTGGATTGTCGGAGTCGTCGCTTCACTAATCATAGGTTGGTCGGCCCATCTTGGACCTGTATACTTTGCAGGAGTCCTTACTTCAGGACTCTGGATGCTTACGCAGTGCCTTGATTTCATCAAACATCCTACTCCTGATAGGGGTGGCAAGCTCTTTCTTAACGGTTCAAACTATAGAGCGATTATGTTTGGATCAATGATTTTTGACGTAATACTATGCATTTATGTAGGGAGTTATACCTCCATTCTCTGGTAAAACAGGTAGAGAAAAATGGATGCGGATATTATTGTAATAGGGGCATCTCCTGCAGGGCTGATGGCTGCAAGGAACGCCTGTGAGAAAGGAGCAGCAGTCCTTATACTGGAAAAAAAAGAAAAGATAGGATATCCTCCCCACCCTGCAAATTCTTTTTTCAAAGGGATGTTAGATAAATGCGGAGAAAAGGCAGATCCATCTTATGTGGTGCATTACCTTAAAGGTATGAAGATTATTTCCCCATCAGGAAGAACAGTTGAGGTTGAAGCTCCCGGATACGCTATTGATAAAACGGCTTTCGACAGATTTTATGCAGAAAAAGTAATGAAAACCGGCGTAGATCTTCGAACAGGAGTGAAAGTGCAGGGTATCCAGAAGGAAGGAGATAAATTTACTGTTAACACATCTGCCGGAGTATTTACCTCAAAACTGGTTATTATTTCCGACGGTATAAATTCAAAAATGGCTTCCCTTGTGGGCCTGAAGACAATGAAGCATCCTGAAGATATTGCCTGGGGAATTGAACTGGATATTAGAAGTCCCGGACTCGGTAAACCAAAGATGTTTGAGTACTATATAGGAAATCATGCTCCAGGCTGGAAAACTACATATTCTCCAAGAGGAGGCGACAATGCCGCAATCGGAGCTTATGTACGCCGGTGTGGACCCGACGCAACGCCTTACCTTAACGCCTGGGTTGAAAATTTCAAAAAGCTTAAAGGGCTCGAAGAGCTTGAAGTTGTAAGAAAACTTTCCGGAGGAGACCCTATAGTGACCCTTCCAAAGGAGTACATAGCAGATGGGATAATGGTTGTTGGCGGGGCAGCAGGTCAGTCGGGAATAGGCTATGCAATGAGGGCAGGCCAGATATGCGGAGATGTCGCTGCAAATGCCATAAGTAAAGGAGATGTCTCAAAATCCTCTCTCTTAGCATACCAAAAGACCTGGAGAAAAGAGTTTCTGGCCGAACACTACCTGGGTCGAATAGGGCTTGAGACTCTCAGAAAAATGACGGATAGAGAAATTGATGAGATGGCTAAGGTCTTTGAGAAGGAAGACCTCTCATTTATTCATGGAAATTCAGTTGAGCAGTCTATGCAGGTTTTTGCGTTCATGCTGAAGAAAAAACCCTCTGCAATCTTAAAGTGCAGAGCGTTCCTCAGGAATAGATAAACTGAAATTTAATAGAGCAAAAGAGAACGAAATATGGACATTATCAAATGCCAGGTACAGGAACAATATGCAATACGATTTCTATAAAAGCCCTCTTTTTAGAGTTTATACTGAGATCGAAGACGGACGCATGAGGATGAAAACCAGCGGGGCTGCATCTATCCTTATTAGAAAAACTCTTGAGAAAAACCTCTCACTCTTTGAAGGTGAAAAGCCTGCAAAAGTCGAGGCCGACCGGTTCATGTGCTCAACCTGGATGCCTCCGGTGCCAAGCAAGGGTTTTGACCGCCTGGTAAAAAGCCAGATTTTTTCCATGCTGGGAAAAATGATTCCTGATCAGGTAACTATTTCTGTTACTGAAGAATGCCCTAACAACTGTATTCACTGCGCTCTGCCTGATACGAAAAACCGGAAAAAGCTTACTCCCGAAATCGTAAAATCTACAATCGACCAGGTGCTCAAAATGGGCACAACTTTCGTGATTTTTGACGGAGGTGAGCCCCTGACCTACCCTGATCTGGAAGAATTGATAAGGTACGTAAACCCTGAAAAAGCGATCACAGGCATGTTTACTTCAGGGGTAGGGCTGACTGAAGAACGAGCCAGCAACCTGAAAGAAGCGGGCCTTTATTCCCTTACTGTAAGTTTCGACAGTGCGTATGAAGATAAGCACGATCATGTAAGGGGCAGGAAAGGAGTTTTTAAAAGCGCGGTTGAAGCTGTCAAAAACGGAATTAAGGCAGGACTGCTTGTAAATATATATGTGGTACTTTCCAGGGACAATGTGAACGAGCTTGAAGAAATATATGCTCTTTCATCGGAACTTGGAGTCCATGAACTCTCCTTTTATGAAATAGTTCCAACGGGTAGATGGATGGACCATGCATCTGAAATCATGACCCCAAAAGACATGAGAAAATTTGAGAATTTCGTGTCCGGAGCCAGGGAGAAAGAAGGCCCAAGAATATTTCCTATCCCTCAGGTCATGAAAACAACAGGCTGCATGGCAGGCCGGAAGTGGCTCCATATAACTCCGGAAGGAGATATTCTACCCTGTGCCTGTATCCCGATTCCTTATGGAAACGTCCATAGAGACAGGATAAAGGATGTATGGAAAAAGATACGGGAAGACCCTGCATATAATGCAAAGTGCTGCCTTATGAGAAACCCTGAATTCAGGGAGAAATACCTGAAACTTCTGGAATGAACCCCAGGATTTTAAAGTAAACTGAACTTTAGTTTTCAAGTAATTTCAGATTTTTAGAGAGTTTTGTGTCATGAAATCACAACCAAACAATCTCATTCCTATTCTTAATTTTGCCTCAATTGGCAGCTTGTTCCAGAATTCACGAATAATTCTATACTATGACTCAAAACATTAAGACTGTTGGCATCAAGTGAATAATTCAGGCATTTTTTTTGCATAGTAATTCCATGCAATATCTATTTCTCGAAGAAAAGGCATGCAAGCTTCATTATTGCCTTTATTAAAGGATTCCATCGTACATCCACCAGCACAGATAAAACGTACTTTGCAGTTGTTGCATTTTTCTATACTTAAAACATGCCTTTGGGCCCACCTTGATGCAGCTTTTTCATCCAGCTTCCATTCAGGATCATATCTGCCAACTCGCATTGACGGGTCCCCTACAGCCTCAAGACAAACATGCGTATCTCCGAGAGGATCAAATATGTACATTCCCATAACTGCTTCGCAGCGATGAATAACAGGATATTTTGGATTTTTTTCCAATAGTATCCGTTCAACGTAGTTTAATCCTCTGAAGTGGCGAATATCAAATATTTGACGGATAATTGGAAACTTCTCAGCTGTCTCTAGTGTAGCAAGAAGCAGATCAGCTTCATCTTTTGGTGTATCATAACCTCCAAGAGATCCATGATCAGTTACGGGGGACGCGTAAGCACTGAAATTCTCAAAATTACCCCAACCTTTAGTTTGCACAAATTTTGCAAGTTCGGACAGATAATTTATATTATTCATATCGAGATTAACTCTTAAAGTTATTTTCCATCCATCTTCCAGAGCGGCGTCAATTCCTTTAATAATTTGATCAAATGATGAGATTCCAGAACGTGAACGACGGCGTTTGTCATGAATGTTACGTGGACCATCAAGAGTTACCTGAACATTACGGCAGTTACTTGAAGGAGAATGGTCGGTAACGAAAGACTCTAACTCAGTACCATTAGTAGTAATGCTATATGGCCACCGTAAGTCTCCAAGTTTTTCTAGTATATAGTCAAGAACTTCAAGATTTTCTTTATTTTTTAAAAGTGGTTCCCCGCCCGTGATCGAAATTTTGGGCAAAGTTTTTTTATTATTGTTAATTAACATAACTCTTTCTTCAAGCCTATTTATGGCATCTATTCCCAGGTCTACCTGCCTGGGAGATAAAAATCCATATGAATTAGCTTTTTTCTTTTGAAAACAGTAAGGACAAGCCAGATTACAGTGCAGTGAGGTAATGAACCCGTAATGTCCTCCGTTCAGGCCAGCCGCGATTTGATCTCGATCTCCATACGTCTTGGCACCACTTTGAACCAAATCCTCTTCGGAACTTGAGTCTAACCATACGAATCCTTTTTGCAGGAAATGATCCCATATTTCGTTAGAAAAGTATTGTTCAGGTATCTTCCCATTAACTTCTCCTTCAATAAATGCCTCATATACATCTTTGTTTATAATGTCAGTCGCTCCAAAAAATAAGTTATTTAATACCCAGAAATTTTTACCATCAACTGCTTTTAATTGAATAATATGATTATACTTGCTTGGATAGTACATGAAGGCCCCAAAAAATTGAATTCAAAAAAGTAGATTTTTTGTTAAGTTAAGATATCTGTATACAACACCAGCTTACACAACATCCCTCAAAACAGCAGCTAATTCCAAGCCTCCCTTGAGGGTCTTTAAATATTTCTTCTATTTCCAGTTTTGCCCCTTCTGTCATAACTCTGTATGCTGCTTCAGGTTTCATCCCTGTCTTCATAGGTACAGGATCGAACTTCCTAGTGGGCATAGTTTTTTGAGATCTCTTTTCCATCATAGTAGCCATCAATTCATCATAGCCTGTTTCTGCCATACCAATACCTCTTAATATCTCACTCGTTTAAAAGAGTTTATCTGTCAATATTCTCTTAGTGATTTCACCCAATTGCTTTGCACTGCCTGTAAAGTATAAGATATTTAATTTAACAAGGTAATAATATAAAATTAATATAGAAAATATACTTCGGACCTATGATCACGGTTAATTTTTTGACGTAACTTACGCACATTGAATATTATACTTAATTGTATTAAGGGAAGAATCAATTGACACTGATCACTAGTAATTTTAGATCAGGAGCTTATCCCAAAATTAAAAATTGCTTATTTAGATCTGAATTTTGGATGACTAATCGAGAATCTCATAATGCAAATATTTCTGAAAATCTTATTGATTTGAAAACAAAACTGATTTTGGGGTGAGCTCATTGGAAAAAACTATACTAAGTAATTCGCTTTTTGGATAGACTTGGAGTTATAATTCTGCTGATCTGACTTCTTAATTTTACTGCTTTAATATTTTGAAAAATAGCGGTAGCTAACAAAGCTTAAGTTACCAGTAATACAGAACAATAGAATATAGAACAGTCAACCTGATGAAACAGGATCAGTAACAAATATAGAATAGACTAAAATGGATT
>DUGT01000054.1:11272-11404 GCA_013331275.1 Methanosarcina sp.
TTATAGAATAGACTAAAATGGATCAAAAAATGGGAATGCAGGTAAATCTACCTGCAACGGAAAATTGAAGCTTTTCAGCTAAATTTATATCTATAAGACAAATCAGACTAAACCAGACCTCTGAAGAGTCAT
>DUGT01000132.1:0-8878 GCA_013331275.1 Methanosarcina sp.
TTTCCTGCTCTCGCAGAGACAAATTCCTCCAACATCCCACCCAGAAGCAAAAGTACGGCTACAACTGCAGCAGCCGAATACTGCCCGATTGCAATAGCAGCAATTGTTGCGATAGTAACCGGGATATCAGCAGTAAAGTCTCTTTCTTTAATTCCTTGGTAGGCAGACCACCATATAAACGATGATCCTACCAGTGCAGATAATAAATATAACCAATTGCCTTCGCCTGTCTTACCAAGCATGTTTTGTGGATAAGCAGTTATTGCTATTATAAGCAAAACCCCGCTTGCCACAGTAAACAATGTTCCGGGATCAAGTAAAAAATCCTGATAACGAGTAGCTAGGATACGAATGCTGCTCCAAAAACCTGTAGTACGACTATAAGTGTTATCCGTCATATTATCACCGAATAAAAATTAAATATACTTTTGTTTATAAGATTATAAGCAAACACTTATAATCAAGAGGTTATATATGTTTACTGACACTCGAATACATTATTATAGATTTACAGATACTTGAATACTTATAATCAAGATACAATGTCCGCTTACTGAGTCTTATTATCATAAGGACATTTCTCATCACCAAGGGCTTTGAGAACTTCAGCCATGTTTTTTATATGACCTTGCATTAATTCATCTCTTAACTATAAGTATATAAGCATTCTCTTATATCTATTTGTCAGGCATTATAAATAATTTTCTCTTTTTCCTTGTTTCGCTAAATACTGGTGTTTTATCTTGAAATTATTTCAATTTGAAACTTTTAGTAAGTTCTATATTAAAGATTTTTACAAAATTCAAAATTACGGTTATTTTCGATATCAAGAACCGTACAAAAAAGAGACTATGTGTATCAGATGATTTTTGCATTTGATACCGGGTTCATCGAAGGAAACAAGTATATTCTTATATACTATGTAACAATCGAGAAAACAAACACATAGGCAATTGTGGAAAAATCAGCCTGAAAGTGGTAATTTTCACCATAAATAATCAGACAATAAAATATAAATTACATTTTTAGTATTACAGTCTTTAGCAAAGTTATATCAGTCCTGCATACAAGGGTATCCTATAATTTTTCAGAAACCTGTAACTTTTTGGATATTCATAGGTTTGATAGCAAACTTATGACAAACCACGAAGCAAATTTACAGAAAAACCAGTACACTGCCTCTCATAGAAATGCAGGGCTGGAAGGCCCCACCCCCCTAGCTCCCGTATATTTTATGTTTCTTAACTCAGAACTCTGTCCGATAGTTATTCTTTTGATGACATATTTTCAGGCGAATTAATTAACTGAACTTTTTGAATTGCTATACTTAATCCTCTTGTGTCATTATTCTTTAGCTCCGGAAAATCACATGGTCTTTCGGTGCCTTCAGGTACATTCAAAACAATTGTATTTTTTCCCTTGTTTAAGGTAACCGGGATATTTATTGTGCTTAAACTAGCGTTGATGGTTTGTTTACTCTGGAGAGTTTTGCCGTTATAAACTTCGAGTGTCTTTGGCGAATGTAAGCTGCATGCGTTGACTTTTAATATTGCATTTTCAGTAAAACCTGAATAAACCGATAATGTAGCCTTGTTTGATATCCATCTGGTTATTGTGCCTTCCCAATTCTCCGGGTTATTCCATCCATCACCTAAAAGCATAAAGGGCCGAGTTGTTTCATCTGGAATACGGTAAACAATAAGCTCGTCTTCAGCATATACATCAGGTTCGGTTTTAAGGGTCTTATTCAGTAAATCGCTTACAAACTCAAGCTGTTCACCGGACAATTGGTTTTTGTGGACAATAACATACCTTATATTATAGGCATTTAAGACCGAAGCGCCTATATCATTAACATCTTCCTGTAAAATGTCTTTAGTCCCAAGGGAGTAATATTTCAATTCTTTAATAAGTGGGGTCTCACTTTGAAAGTTATTTACATTAGGTGGGTACCTTGCTGCATATCCACCGACAAGAGCTTTATTGTGAATTGTCTGATAGTACAGGTACTGAAAATCCATATATCCTGCGTTAGAGTTTTGCGGGACTTCCAGTACTGCGTAGTTATCCTTATCGCTACTAATTTTATAATAAAAGCCAGGAACATTTACCTGTGCGGTCGGATACGGAATAGACAGGTATTCAAAAACTAGCAGGAAACCTACTATTGTAAAGATAAGCTTTTTTCTTTCGGGCTTATACTTCAGTAATTCCGAAAAACCATACCCTGCAAGGACAGAATACCCAAGGGTTGCAATAACAAAAAACCTGCCAACTGTCCTGCAGTTTTTCAGGAAAGGAATCGTGTTGTATAGTATCTGATATGGAAGCTGAATTTTCAGGTTTGAGTCCGTGAAGGTAACCGCTCCGTTAAAGTGTAATATGGGTCCTAAGCTAATTATTGTAAAGAAAAATGTAGATATTAACCAGAACTTTACGTCAGGTTTTCTCTTTGATTTCAGGAGTGTAAGAATTGAAAGTCCTAGAACAATATATCCTATAAAGTTCACTTTTTCAGCAAGCCAGCTTGGTATATTGGAATATAAGTCTAAGGTAAACTGACCGAGAAACGGATGTAAATGCGAAGGCAGGAAAAAGCTCATCAAATCATTTGATAATTTCGGAATTTCAGAGGCACTTGGCTTTAAGTAGTTCTGGTCCGAAAGAGCAGTAAGTATCTCATTAATGGTCAAGGGCAGTACTCCGATAAAAGCGACCCCACCAAAAAAGAAGTATTTTTCAATTATTTGTTTTATAGAATAAGTAAAACTTTTTCCGGCTTTTAGAGTCAGGTAAAAATCATAGAAAAATACTAATCCTGCAAAGATCCCCATAAAGACCAGATACTGCAGGTCGCTCATTGCTACCAGAACAAAAAAGATTCCTGCAATGATTGGGTTCTTGACTCCTTCTTCTTTAACTGTTTTCATGAGATACAGCGCACAGAAGGGTATCCATTCAACCGTCGCTGCTCCAAAAAAGTATAGTCCTCTGGAAAAATGGTATGGAGAAAATGCGAATACAATTCCTGCAATAAAGGCAGCATATTTGTTATCCGTAAGATATTTTACCAGGAAATATGAACCGATAGCTCCTATTATAAAAGTTGAGAGCCATAATATCGTGTATATGACGTGAAGTTCCAAAAAGGGTGACATCAATACGTAGAGAATTTGATTGAAGGCTGATGAAAAGGGCATTGATTCTATCCCATTCGGATAAAAAAGAAGATTGTCATGCGTCAAAGCCGCTAAATCGGTTTCCTTTATTGCTATTTTTGTGTACCATAAGATTCTCATCCACTGAAACGAATCCGCTCCCGTTCCGGGAATATCGGTTTTTATCTTAAAAAAGACAGGATAAGTAAGAATAATTGTCAAAAGAGTATATGAGATTCCTACTAGAGAAAACTCTCTTAAATTGTTAAAGTGTTTATTTTTTAAACTTCGATTTTTTTCCGGGTTAGACGTTTTTCTTATTTCCATGAAATTATCTCCCGTCTTTCTGAACATTTATTATTAATCTTTTTAATATAAATCTAGAATGTAAGTGAATATTAATAAAAAGTAAATATTAAACTTACTTTTTTTTACATAGGACCATAGTCCAGGGAAATGGTCTTCGAACTTCCAGCACATCGAAATAAGTCTTTATTAAACTCACAAACTTTCCTGAACTCCAATTCTGGACATGTTCAGGGTCATTCCCCAAACGTGTTAAGTTTTTACCCCTAAAAAAGTTCATTGCACGGAAATAAGGTTCATTGGGAACACTAAGAATACAGTAATTTTTAGTTATTCGTTTTATTTCCTGAAGAGCTAAATCAGGTCTTTCAAGGTGTTCCAGTACTTCGGTTGCTATAACAAGATCAAAGCTGTTTTCTTTAAACGAAATTTCATATATGCTGCCTGAACAAAACTCACATTCTGGATTTTTCTCCTTTGCGATTCTCAAAGCATTCCTGGAGATATCAACGCCTGTTATTTTCGGATAATCAAGGCAATTAATAACAAACCCTTCCCCACAACCTATATCAATAACACTTTTTATATTCTTTAAAGGGGCGGAAGTTTCTTTTAAGTTATTCATGAAATTAGATATCACTATACCCATAAGCGGGTTTTTAGAATTGTATTTTTTGTAATTTCTACTCTGGTTCTGGTCCATCTGGCCCCACCTATATTAAAATGCGTTTTTGGTTTTGTTTCTTCTTAGTATTCAGTTTTAACTTTTTATTCTTAATAGCCCGGTTATTTTGAATTCTTGTCAGTTACTTTGACTTAATTTCCAATATTCGTATTCAACCTATCCATCCTCAACATTCACCTTTAATTCGTCAACCCCGTCTTTAATTCCGCAATTCTATCCTTAATATTTATTCTTAGTATCTGTCTTTAATTCCCTAATATTTGTCTTTAATTCCTCAATATTTGTCTTTAGTTCCTCATATCCACTCTTAATATCCGTTCTCAATATCCTTTCTTAATATCCTTTTTCGATATTCTTATTCAATTCCCTTTTTCAGTATTTTTTCTTAACACGTTCTCGATACCCTTTTCATAACAGTTCAATCTGTCTTGAAATTTTAGGGCTTTTTTCTTAAAGTAAGCATGAACCCAAATACTGCTGGTAATAGTGTAGTTAAGAAATATAGAACTATAGAGCAGGAAAATCCATATGCAGAACTTTCATTCAACAGCTTGAATATTGTGACGCTTACAAATTCTCTAACTCCAAATCCTGATATTGAAATTGGAAAATTACCTAAAACTACTACTATTGGAAGGGAAAAAGTCAGTAAACCGTTTAATTCGGGATTTAAGGATTTTATAACTATCCAGTATACAAGTAGATTTAGTAAATAATACACAAGAGTTAACACAGATACAGAAAAAATAGCTTTTTTATTTCGAGTAATCTCTTTTATCGTTTTAATATAATTTTCTTTGAATTCGCTTTTTTTAGAAAATAACCCGAAAATAAGAGTTACGATCTTTTCATTTGTGATAACGAACATGCCAGCGATAAAAATCATTATCATCGGCGTCATTATATAGATTAAATTTCGATCTTTGAAAAAGAAAACTATGGATAGTACACTTAAAACCAGAAGACAGATCATATCTATAACTCTGTCCATTATTACGGTTGGTATGCTTCTCGAGCTCTCAGCATCTAAGTAAAAAGCTCTTGAAACTTCTCCTGCCCTGCCTGGAGTAAGAGCTCCGTAAAAATTACCTATCAATATTATTTCAAGTGATCGTTTTACTGGGATTTGAACGTTTATACAACTGAGTAGAGCCTGCCATTTTATCCCTTTCATCAGGTACATCAAAACAATAAAGGGTAATGAGAGAGAAAGCAATGCCAGATTCATCTGGGTAAAAGTCTCGTAAATTGTCCTCAAGTCAAGTTTGGCTATAAGGTAAAGCATTAAACCCGAAGTGACAACGATTTTACATGCCGTTTTCCAGTTCATAACTATCGTACTTTATAATATAGTCGTCATTGTTTCTCGAATTTGTGATCAGTTCTCCTATAAGGCCAAGGGATATAAATTGAGCTCCAAGAACCGTGATTAATATGCTCAACATCAACAGAGGTCTGTCTCCTATCCTGATACCTCTGAGCCATAAAGAGACAAGATGCAGGTTTATAATTACTGCTGAGAATATTAATAAGAGGCCCATACCTCCAAAGATATGAAGGGGTCTTTTCTTGTATAGGTTCAAGAATGTGACTGTAATCAGATCCAGAAAACCTTTAAAAAGCCTTTCAACTCCATATTTTGATTTTCCATGGACTCTGGGATGGTGTTCGACTTCGATTTCTCCAACAGTGTATCCTCTCCAGTGAGCCAGAGCTGGAATATAGCGATGAAATTCTCCATATAGTCTTACATTCTTTACGACATAGTTTCTATAACCTTTGAATCCACAGTTGAAGTCATGAATTTTGACTCCTGTGATACATCGAGTCAATGCATTGAAGAACTTTGAAGGAATAGTCTTTGAAATAGGATCCTGTCTTTTACTCTTCCAGCCTGAAACCATATCATATTCTTCTAATTTTTCAAAAAATCTCGGGATTTCTTTAGGGTCGTCCTGTAGGTCTCCGTCCATGGTAATAACAAAATCTCCCTGTGATTTCTTGAACCCGCAGGAGAGAGCCGCAGCTTTTCCATAATTCCTCTGAAATCCTACAATCTTAACTCTGTTATCTTTAATTGCCTTTAACTTCTTTAACGTATCATCTATAGACCCATCATCTACGAAAATGATCTCAGATGTCTTTCCAAGTCTGGAAAGAACCACATTCAATTGATTATATAATTCCCCTACGTTTTCTCCTTCATTGAAAACCGGGATTACAATTGAGAGATCCAGTTTATCGGACATTTACCGTTTTCTCCTAAACAGTGTTTCACTTTATCAATAAAATTGCAACTTAAGAAATTCAGAAATTATGCGAATATTCATCAGATTTTAATTTAGAGCTAGTTTTAATATAAAGGAAAATTTGATTTGAGATTGGAAACGGATTGAAATAAAACCTTTTTATAACTGTATTTTTAAGCTAAATTTATTTTTAAGCCGAGCCAATGTCTACACAAAATTTGTTACAATGCGGTGCAGAGGCTCACGAATACCCAACCTTAAGGTCGAGGATGAAGTGAACCCTTGACTCTTTGTTTTTCTCTTTAAATATCTAACCATATCTTCCTTTATAGAGATCTAAGCCATATCTTCCTTTTATAGAGATAGTAAATCGGATAGAAAACCGAGGTCAAAATTTCAATCACTGATGTTAAGGAAACTTTGTTAAGGGATACTTATCATCTGTCTCCAAGTAACAGGGCGGGCATCCTGAAGCATACCTCATCCTTAAGGAGAGTGACCACTTGCAGTTTGATTTTTGCGTTTTCAAACTAATTTATCTATTATCTCCGAAGCTTCTTGTTCTATAAAATAAACCTAAATAAAGATTACTGGCGTAAAAACAATCTTTAACTTTACCAAAAGCATCTCATTGAAATTATCTTAAAAAGAAATAAAATTACTCTCATATAAAAGTTAAGATTTAATTATAATCTTACAAAAATTCTTTTGCTAAAATAGCCTTAGGTTATTAAGACGAGATTATACGTTTTGTTATCGAGTTGAGAATTTTGATGTCAGAAAATTGTAAAACGTATAAATTAACACAGTAGAGAAAAACGAAAAAATGAAAACATGAAAAAGAAACGAGAATATGAAAAAGAAATGAGAAATATAAACATTAAATCAAAACACATTAAATCAAAACACATTAAATCAAAATATTGAACCAAAAAATTAAATCGAAGCATTAAATCAAAGCATGGAAATAAGAGTAAAAAATAGAACGGGCAATGAAATGGCAATGAAATGGCAATGAGGCGGCAATGAAACAGTTAAAAGCTTTTTAAAAACAATAGATTCTAGAAATTTCAATTTTCTGAGAAACTTGCTTTATTCAAAAAATAAATCATTTCATTAGGCATGAGAGTAAGTTCCTCATTTTCTATTCCTGCCTGTACAAGCTTTTCGATTCGTTCCTTTGCGTTTTTACGTGTGGTTTTTATCCCTAGCACTCGAGAAGTCTGGACAATAAGATCTTCAAGAGGAGTTGAGTACTGGTTGTATAGCACAAAACGGATAGCTTCTTTTATTTCCTCATCACAGATCCACTCGATTTTTGCAGATTCGTCTCCCTCACGCCTGCGAAGAAGGCAGGTAGGTTCCGAAACCGGCCAGTAGAACTCACCTTTGACCCTGATTTTTCCAGAACTTTCGGCAAGAGCTGCGACATCAACTATGCGTTGCTTGATTTTTCCAAGCATACGTGAAACTCCCGTATCCGATTTTATTCGCTGCTGCAGGAGTTGCGCGTGAATGGGACCTTCACACGCTACAATTCGCAGAATTGCCTCCTCAAGCTGCTTATCCGAAACCTCCGAAAGATCACCGGTTTTCGTAAGTCCTGAGGAAAGACAGGCCTGGTAAAGAGTTACGGAAGCTTCAAGTGAATTGGTTTTTCCGGATAGCTTTTCATCCTCTTTTTTTGAATTATCCGGTTCAGACTTTTTTCCTGGAATTTCCAGGATTTCGACAATTCTGGGCCCGGTATTAGAGTTTCTCAGTTCTAAGGATCTTCCAATGCTAGTTTTCTCAAAGAACTTCCCTTTCTTTTCAGCCGGGATTACAGATAAAGGTGTTTTTGGAGTTCTGGCTTCTGTTTCAAACGTATGTTCGAGAGCAGGCTCAGTTAACTGGGCTTCAGCTCTCTTTTTTACGTCATGCTCAGTTGCAGACTCGGCTTCACTCTCAATTTGAGTTTCTGAGTCCCATGTCTCTGGATAACTGTCGCCTCCACCTGCATAATCTTCGTCCTCGAACTCCGGCTCGGATTCAAAATAGCTTTCTGAGCCGTAAATATACGCAAACTCGTTAAGACGCTTACGTTTTTTCTTCTTTTCATGGTCTGCACTGAAGTTGATCTCAGGGTAAGCCTGATAAAAACTCATTTTTTCAGGTTCTGGTTCAGGTATCAATTCGGTTTTACTTTCCTTATAACGGGAATCTACACTGAACTTGAGGAGCTTTGATTTTTTTGATCTTCTTACAGGCTTCTTGCAGGAATTGTCATCAGCTACCAGAGCCATTGACCTGGCTCTTATATCCATTTCTGGCAGGAAATCTATATCTGAGGAGGCTTTAAGTCCTTCCTCCAGTTTAAAAATTGGATAAGGCTCTTCAGCTTCGACTTCAAAGGAGGGCTCTGGAAGAAGATCAAAAGTTTCCGAAAAACAGGCTCTGTTATAAAATTGATTTTCAAATTCATCCCCACCTTCGAATTC
>DUGT01000132.1:8959-17806 GCA_013331275.1 Methanosarcina sp.
TTCATCCCCACCTTCGAATTCATTCCCACCTTTACTCTCCGCACTCATTGCAGGCAAAGCAGAAACCGGGGACAAACCTTGATTTGCAGGATAACTGGAAAATCTTACGGAAAGTCTTCCTGCAGGACTTCGATTGACACGCTCAGCCCAGGCAGAAGGATATTTAGTCCTTGAGACTTCGGATCCGATATCGGATTTTGCCTGCACTTTTGCCTGTTTTACAGTCATTTTCACGGCCTTAAGCAGCTTTTCCCTGCTCTCTTTCGGATGTAAGTACCAGTCCGTTGACCAGACCCGGTAAATCTTCCAACCCAGCCCTTCAAGTACCTGCTGGCGCAGACGGTCGCGGTCCCGTGCGACATGCAGGGAATAATAGCTTGCTCCATCGCACTCAATTCCAAGCAAATATCTCCCTGGATGGGATGGGTCAGGAACTGCAAGGTCAAGTTTGTAACCTGCGCAGCCGATCTGTCTGTGGACTTCACAGCCGTTTTCTGCCAGGAAATCGTAAACTGCCTCTTCAAAAGGTGAATCGAGATTTTCTCTGAGATATGCAGGTAAGGGAAGCCTGCCGCTCTCTGCAAACTCAAGGAAGGCTTTAAAGGCCCGAAGCCCGAAAGGTGAGTTTTCATCCAGTTTCAGGTCCCGTGATGTGAAATTTGCAAAAACAACGCATTTTTCTCTGGCTCTTGTAATAAGAACATTCAGACGCCTTTCCCCTCCCTCACGATTAAGCGGGCCGAAGTTAAGGGAAAGCTTTCGGTTGTCGTCAAAGCCAAAGCCTACACTCAAAAGTATAACATCCCTTTCATCGCCCTGGATGGTCTCAAGATTCTTAACAAAGAAGTGTTCACCTTTTCCGTTTCCAGAATTAAGATCAAGTCCAGGATTTTCTTTAAGTAGAGCCTCTATTTCTTTCTGAATAGCTTCCTGCTGTTTTATATTAAAAGTCCCGACACCCAGGCTTTTATCAGGATATCTGCTCAATTGTTCGAAAACTGCCCTTGCAACAGCTCTTGCCTCTACCCGGTTTACCCCACTTTTGCCTCTATCATAAACCGCATCCGGAAGATGTATAAATTTCAGCCCGAGCTTTTCGTCTTTTTGCATGGGTGAGGGATAAACATAGAGACGGTTATCATAAAATTCCTGGTTTGAGATTGCGATCAGGGACTCATGCCTGCTCCTGTAGTGCCAGCGCAAGGTCTTTACCGGAAAACTGCGTTTGCACACATTCAAGATACTCTCCATATCCCCGGCTGTAACACAGTCATCGGGCTCACTTTCCGGAGAATCAAGTATGGTATCAAAAAATTCGGTTGGGGGAAGTTGTTTTGAGTCTCCCATTACTACTACCTGCTTTCCGCGCAGGAGAGCTCCAACTGCATCTTCGGGTCTGACCTGGCTGGCTTCATCAAAGATGATCACGTCAAAACGGGTGTTTCTGGGATCGAGGTACTGGGCAATGGAGAGTGGACTCATCAGGAAACATGGCTTGATTTTTTGGATCAGGTCACCTGCTTTTTTCATAAGGGTACGGATAGGCATATGCCCCCTTTTCCTGTTGAACTCATTAAGCAGAATGCCAGCTTCCGAGGCTCTTGACGCACCTGAAGTCAATTTTGGGGTTTCCTTGTAAACTGAGCATGATATTCTTTTTCTGTTTTCCAGAAGGACCTTTTTGTCAAGTTTTCTGAACTTGTCAAGTTTGCCTTCATGGAGTTCCCGAATAAAAGTTGAAAGTGCAGGTCTCTCTCTGAAGGCGTGATTCAGCAGGATCTCTACGTAGTTGCCTTCAAAAGCAGGAATTGTGTCACAAACTTCTAGTTTTTCGGATTCAAGGTCTTCAATTATCGGGGCTGCCTTTGTTTCCAGACAGGCCTGCCTGTAACCGAGATACTGGCTCCATAGCACCAGGGAAGATGTCTCGTTTTTCCAGCTGGTTACCTGGGTTTTTAATGAATTTAGATTTGCGGTTTCCAGGCCTTTTGGATATATTTTTCCAAAATCTGCGCCTATGCGAGTTCCAACTCTTTTAAATGCTTCCAGGAATTCCTGCGTTGCGGTCAGTACATGATCGGCTGCAGACTCGATGGCCAGGCTGTCAATTCCGGTTTCTAAAAGTCTGAAACTCCTATCTGTGAGGGTGCCTTCTTTCAAGTACTGCCGGAAAAGAATTGTCCATTGGCTGTACTCGTCCAATAGGGCAGGATCGCTTTCAACATCTTTCCAGTAATCTCCAAAGTACTTCTTCCCTTCCGCACCTGAATTTTCAAGTTCAAGCCTGAGAGTTTTATATTCGGAAAGGCTTTTCAGGTCAAGCAGGATTTTACTGTCCCGGAAAGGCACTCTTGAGACATAGCAGGCTGAAATCTCTTTTTTGAGCTTCCTGTACTTTGGATTTAAAAGTTTGAGGAGACTACCGGAAAGCTCTTCGAATTCAGGGATATCAAAGTCATAGATCTCAGGGCGAAAAGTTTTGTCCACAAAAGTTTTGAGTTCAAGATATTTTCTGAGTCTCGAAACAAGAGCTTCGGATTCGATTTTTGAGTTATCGGGATCCCATCTCGAGTTCTGAAGAGTTTTCTCAGGCAAAAGTTTTGAGTTTCCAAGAAATTTTGCGGCATTAATCACGTTTGCAATTTCCTCGAGAGTATCGGGCTTTGAGGTTGCGGAAAGGTCATTAAGGGTTTTCATGGCTGCTTCGAGGACCTCAAAAGCCGCAGCGCATTCGTCTGTAAAAGTTTCGATTTCTCCCAGATCCGAGGGCAGTACAAGCCCTGGACTGCAGCCGTACCACAGGTTTTTCCGAATAGGCCCAAGAAAAGGAAGTATCTGGATCAGTTTTTCCAGAACAGCTTCTGCATTGGCCCAGGCTTCAGGATCCCAGGTTTCAGGTTCTTGAAATTTATATAAGGGCATTTTCAGGCCTTTTGATTCAAAATAAGCCTTTGTTTTTTCCCTTATACCATAGAGAGTATAGAGACTTGGGTAGATCTTTCCAGCAGGTTCTCCAAGGGACAGTGCATACTGGTTGAGCTCATGTTTTAGCTTTTCGAGTTCATTGATGTCCCTGTCAGGACGTACTGGGGCAGGAGCTTCGCGGTTCAGGGTCTTTTCCAGTTCTTCAAGCACGGCTTTTTTACGGGTCTGGTTGCTGTGAATCTCCAGGCAGAGTTCTCCAAGGCCGGCAGAGTCCAGCCTGCTTTTTACAACCTGAAGGGCAGCCATTTTTTCACTTACGAAAAGTACGCTTTTCCCCTGAGCTATAAGTTCTGCAATTGTATTTGCAATCGTCTGGGACTTGCCGGTTCCTGGAGGCCCTTCAACAACAAGGTTTTTCCCGGCTTTCACATCTTCAATGACTGCAATCTGGGAAGAATCAGCATCCATTATCTGGTAAGTGTCCTTTGCTGGAAGTTTCAGGTCAACTTCTTTTTCCAGGAAACCGGAAACCTCACATTTTTGGTCATCAGGATTGAAGACTTTTTGGATCAATGGATGATCGGCAGGAGACATATCTTCAGGCCAGGTTGCAGGGTCCAGGTCCTTATACATAACAAATTTCTTAAAATTAAAAAGATCAAGGCAGATCTCAGGCAGGAGCTTCCAGTCTCTCCTTCCGTGGATTTCTCTGGATACAGCCCTGAAATATCCTTCGACTCCTGCAGCATCCTCAGGCATTTCAAATTCAGGAAGCTCGATTCCAAACTCTTTAATTTTTGCCTGGAGAGTAATTGAAGTGAAAATTTCGTCTCCTGTCCATTGTATACTGAAAATTCGTCCTTTTCCTATGCGTTTGAGTTCAACGGGAATAAGAAGCAGAGGGGCTTTCGTGACTTTTATAGCCGATCTGCTGTCACTCCACTGCAGAAAGCCCAGTGCAAGATAGAGTACAGGATACCCCTGTTCTTCAAATATGGAGTTTGCCTGGTTAAAAACATAAAAAAGCTTTTTATCAAGAATTTCGCTATCATCCGGGGTTTCCAGAAAAGTTTCGGAGCGGGAAGTCTGAGTTTTATCTTCCGAGACAAGAATATTTCCTATTGTTTTCAAAAGCCGTTTTTCCTTTTCTGAGGCTTCATCTTCAACCTCATTTTCAGCTTTCCTGCCTTTTTTTAACTGGGCTGTTGCCCTGAACCTCATTGATTTTTCCTGAAGAACAAAGAGTGCGTAAATTTCCTCTGGCTTCCTACCTGTAATTGAGATGGTCCTCTTCTGGGAAGGACGGTAATTGAGAAGATTATTTCGAAGGGACAGATCAAGTAAATTCTGCCTAAGGGCTTCCAATTCCTTAACTACGTCTACCATAAGAATACCAGGCGCTTTTGAAACAATTAGTGGAATATATGAAATATTTAAGACTAATAGAACAAAGGTAACTTACAAATAAATTTTATTCCGTCCAACCGGAAACAGAGCTATGAATAAAGAAAAAAATTCAACCCGGATGGCAGAGAGCTCTTTTAAGAATGACTTTCTTAAGAATAACATATTTAAGAATCTTTTTTTGTTATATTTGAAAACTATTTCTCTACTATTAGAGCCTTTCTAAAAATTACGATTATTCATACAAACGTTGCGCCGGTTTATCACGCCGATAGGGTTTGAGGATAAGTTTCTCAAATCCAAACACAGCTTGGGGTTTTCGCTCAAGCCTTTTTCTAAAAGACTTGCAGGCAAGATTTTTTTGAAAAAGATTGCTGAACCCGGGGATGTTTACTTTACTTTTCCCCGCTTTCGGTAAACTAAGGGACTGCATACCGTTTTTCCTTGAAACATTCGTTTTCGGTTTTGCTTTCTTCCTCCAGGCTTGCCAGGAAAGAGCTGGAAAGGATAAGGACACAACCCAGCAAAGTTTGAATGGATATGGGGTCTTTTAAGAGTAAGTAAGCGAAAAAAATCGCACTTACAGGCTCAAGTAGGGAAAGTATGCTTGCATTCTGGGCTTTGACGTGCAAAAGTCCTGTAAAGAAAAGAATCGAACCTACTGAAGTGATTGTTATTCCTAGAAAGAGGAGAACAGGTAGGTTCTCAACCAGAGCTGCTAGTGGGGCCTGTTTTACAAAAGGAAACAATAATAAAAGCATTACGAAGGTTGAGATAAAAAGTTGTTCCAAACCTGAATACTCGTTCCTGAGAGAACGTGAGGTGATGGTAACGCAGGCGTAAAAAAAGCCTGAAAAAAGGCCCATAAGCACTCCATAAAGATATGCTGGCTCAATTCCCGGTCCAGAAACAAGGTTTTCAGGACCGATTACCATTACTACACCCGTAAGAGAAAGAACAAGGGCAAGAAGGCTCTTTTTGTTATGTTTTTCCTTTAAAAAGACAGGGGAGAGAAGTAAAACGTAAAACGGAGCCGTATAGAGCAGGAGTACGGATATTGAGACATTAGTAAAATCCACAGCCATGTAATAAGAAACCATTGCGCCTGCATTGAAGGCTCCAAGCAGTATCAAGTTTTTTCTTTTTCCCCGGAGCTTGATTCCTGTAAGTTTTCCGGTAACTGCCAGATAACCTGCAAGTGCAAGAAGCCCGAAAAGAAGCTGGTAAAACACAACAGTTCCTGCGGCCATGTTCTTTACATACATGAAAAAAATTCCTGAAAATCCGTAGATAACGGATGCGGCAATTATCTGGATATTTGCTTTTATGTGCTGCGGCTCCATGACATCTTCAAATAAGAGTTTCTGTTAAATAAGATTATCTTGAGTATGTTGAAAGTAATATCCAGACAGTCGAACTATTAGCAGTATCCAGAAAGTCAGACTATTAGCAGTCGGCATTCTGTGAACAGTAGCCTAAAAAATAGCCAAAAAACTGTTTTATAAAAGTGTTTTCGATAATCTTAAATGCTGTAGAAGCAAAAATATAAGTAGATAGGCGAGTGCGGAAAAAGAACAATGAGGGCATGTTTGGGTAGCTTTCTCAACCTTTATCATGTCACCCCAAATACGCCTGTGCTTCTCAGTCAAAGATCTCCTTGAAGACACAGATTTTCTTGTAGCGTGATCATGCTAATTTTCACTTAAAGTATGTCTTAAAAGTAAGCTTGGTTCTGATTGGGATAAGACTTACACACTCAAACTCAAAATATTAGCATTAAGATTTTAAATATTTAAAGTTAGCATTAAGATTTTAAATATTTAAAGTGTAACTTTTATCAGTTGATGCTATTGCATTTGATTTTATGAGTTGAGTATGTAAGTCCTGAGTGAGTAACTCCTATTTCATTTATATTTTTGGTTGCTCGCAGACTCCTCCAAAGTCAGCCTTAATAGGCATACGGCCAGATCCGTTCAGGGGTTTACCATGGGCCTGGATAAGTTCATACCATTTCTTGAAGGCTTCAATGAATATAATGGCTGTGAGGAACATCAGTATGGCAGTTATGAAAACCAGCAGATACTGTCCATTTGGCAGGTAATTGGTAACAATGTTCAGATATCCAGCGCTGAAAGTGACAGGAATCATAAACAATCCTGGTATGGCTGTAATTAGAGCATACTTACCCTTGCCCATACGCAATATCATAGTTGTGCCTATTATTAATGCACATGCTGCCAGCAGTTGATTAGACATACCAAATATAGGCCAGATAGTGGTTATGTTGCCAGTATAAAGCAGGTATCCCCATGATGCAGTAAATACGAAGCTGGTTATGGCAATACCTGGCATCCACCTCTTTTCACTGAACCTGGGAATTACTCTGCCCACCATCTCTTGCAGTAGATATCTGCCCGCTCGAGTACCTGTATCTACAGCGGTCAAAATGAATAGTGCCTCGAACATTATTACAAAATGATACCAATAGCCCATCAAAGTTTTCATGAAGGGAAGGGAGGAGAAGATGTATGCCATGCCTACGGCCAGAGAAACTCCACCTCCGGTTCTTCCTTGAAGGTTCTCTCCAACGGCAGCAGCCAGTTCAGGAAGATGGACAGGCGTCATGCCAAGTGCGGCATACGCTGAAGTCTGGGCATTTATGGCAAAATAGTCCTGTGGCAAAAGAACGCACGCTGCAATCAATGCCATTATGGCTACAAAGCCTTCAACCAGCATGGCACCGTATCCGATGAAGGGAATATCCCTTTCACTGGCGATCATCTTGGGGGTTGTGCCTGTAGCAATTGTAGAATGAAAGCCAGATATTGCTCCACAAGCTATAGTGATAAAGAGAAATGGAAAGACTGAGCCCTTTATAATTGAACCCCCACCATGTACATAGCTGGTCAGTGCGGGCATGTTCATCTCAGGATGAACCAGGAATATGCCCAGGGCGAGGGCAGAGATAGTTCCCAGCTTGAGATATGTGGACAGGTAGTCCCTCGGACAGAGCAGCAGCCAGACTGGCAGCACCGAGGCCGCAAAACCGTATATTGGAATTGATATTGCCAGAGCATTTTTTGAGAAGGTAAGCATCGGCGCCAGTACAGGGCTGGCAGCCACATAAGGGCCCAGATATATCACGGCAGCCAGCAGAACTACACCCAAGATACTCCCACCTTTTACATCTCCAGGTCTCAGCACATGAATGTAAAGCCCCATGAATAGAGCGATAGGTACTGTGGCAAGGACGGTAAATAGCCCCCAGGGACTGTCAAATAAGGCATTAACAACGGAGATTGATAGTCCTGCAAGCGTCAATATAAGGATGAATAATACCGCGAAGGAGGCAACTATGCCAGCTTTACGTCCTATTTCTTTTTCGGCAATAAGAGACAGGCTACGTCCCTGGTACCTCACCGAAGCAAAGAGTGACACCATGTCATGAACTGCACCTGCGACCACTGCTCCTATTATTATCCAGAGGACTCCGGGAAGGTATCCAAACTGGGCAGCAAGAACCGGCCCGATAAGTGGCCCGGCTGCAGCAATTGCTGCGAAGTGATGTCCAAAAAGCACGTATCGATTGGTCTCATGATAATCGTGACCGTCGGCCATAGTTATTGCTGGTGTCGGTCTGCCAGGATCAATCTCTAAAACTTTCCTCGCTATAAAAAGACCATAGTACCTGTAAGCAAGGGCAAACACGCTCAGTGAAACGAGTACAAGAAATAAAGCGTTCAAATCGTTCCTCCTTTACTTGCAATTGCAATTAGCTGAGTTTGTAATATCGCAGTAAAATATCTCTCATGAGACTCTGTGCAGTTTGCGGAGAATTCGATTCTTTTGCAACAAATTGAATCTCTATGGTCATTCACCCTTGACTAAACAGACCCTGAGTTAGCAAGAGATATGACGTCCTTCACAAAAGAGCATTACACAAGAGTATTGGGAGTTTAACATTCATCGCGAGCTTTATTAACTATTTCGAAAATTATCTATAATTGCTGTGCAACAGGCAATTTTTACAGAGAAGTTAATTTTTAATACTCAGGCTAGAATCTAAGTTTTTGTATTGGTATAAAAGACTTACTATTTAAAGGAAGATTTACGCTGTTGAACTGAGAATTAATAAGCTCTAGACCCAAGCTTTTTGAAATTGGGTTTGATTTCAAAGCTTACCACACTTGATTTTGTATTAAAGTGTATACAGAAAAAATAATTTTTTAAAAGTATGTTTGAGTATTAAAGTCGAGTTTATAACCAGGACTTACACGTTTGAACTGGAAAAGAGTAGCAAGCATTAAGCGTCAAATATCTAAAATTAACTGTTTAACTATGACATCTAATGCATTTAGTTTTATATATCGAGTGTACAAAGTCCTATAGTAAAAAATAGTATATTTAAGGTCCAGATGTGGATCTTGACTGTCGAATAATTTACGGTCTGAACCGGGGTTAATTTGCACATTATCAAATTTTATTTTGCTTTTAAATCCCTAACTTTTAGATCCCTAA
>DUGT01000132.1:17938-21046 GCA_013331275.1 Methanosarcina sp.
ATCCCTAACTTTTAGATCCCTAAGCTGTTCTAAACTGTATTTTGGCTCTTCGCTGTTTTGAGTGGGTTGAATATAATTGCTCAGTTATAAAGTAACCCGGCAAGAAAGAGAAACATCAAGCTTGAATGTGATTTTAAACCACAAATGTTTTTAAATTTTATGTATGTTACTTTGATATTTAAGAAGTAGATGTAAGTTACCCACTCAAAACAGCGAAGAGCCTGTATTTTTCTGTCACTATTCTTCTTTTAATCTTTTCTCGTAATCCCTAATGCAGTTGCTGACGGGTCGGGCCTGGAAAGCTTGTTTTTTACTCCAATTAACCTTACAATTATCATACTTATCTCAAAGAAAATCACCATAGGTACGGCAACCATCATCTGACTGAAGACATCTGCTCCAGGAGTAACTACGGCTGCGATAAATACGACAAGGACATAAATATGCTTGCGGTATGTCACAAGAGTACTATATTTTACAAATCCATTTCGAGTAAGGAAAGTAAGCACTATAGGAAGTTCAAAGACCAGACCAAAAACTGCTGTAGTTGTTGCTATAAATGAAATAAATTTAAAAACCGAATAAGTCGCAGTCACCCCTGATTCTGCTGCGTCCATGTAGAGGAACTTAAGAAAGAGAGGCAGCATGAGGAAATAAGAATACGAAGCTCCAAGGACGAACATGATAATGACCGCTAAACTCAGGAAAACAAACTGACCTTTTCCAATGGATATCGGAACTTTAATTGAGTACCGTTTCGAGATTGCCCTATAAACATAGAATGCAATAATAGGCAGAGTGACGAGAATTCCTATTATTATAGAGAGCTTCAGCTCCAGCATCATTACCTCAAGGGGAGATACATACACCAGCTTTGCGCCCTCAGGGAGAAGATCAACCTTCATTCTCTCGATCAGAGGACCGGTAAACTGGAAAGAGAGAATAATGCCTGTGATAAGGACCCCAGCAATCACAAGTAACTTATTTCGCAGGGTCAGCAGAATTGCACTGAGATTTTCAATCGCTTCAGACATAATGAATACCTATCCGGAAAAGCAAAAGAAAGTTATTTTTCCTATTTAAAGGAATTCTTATTATTCACTGCAGTGAGGTATATTCATGCAGAGATTTTAATCAACTTTCTTTTACCTATTTTGTTTTTTCGATTCAGGTTTTTTTCGGCTCTTTTCATGGAATCCTTCAAATTTTCCTGAGACTTCAAACTATTCAGGAGATTCAATTGATGAAAGTCACTAAATACAAGTACGGAAACAGTGGGTTCAAGTATTGAGAACTGGGAAATAGCAGTTGATTTTAATAGGTTGTAGTATTTATTACGAGTATATTATATTAATTATCTTAATTCGTTTATGTAGTCATTAGTTAATTCTTTCAATTTATTTATATTCTCATAAATTATTTGCCTTAGTTTACTTATATAACCATTAATTAATTATCTAAATTCGGTTAAGTACTTGTTACAACTAAATTTATATTAATTGAATAACTATTATATATAAATTATTTTAATTAAGCCATATTAATTAAAAGAATGTATTAAACAGATTCTCCTAATCTGGTTTAATTTAATCATTTTAATTAATTATATAATCATTTTAAGTTATTGCGTTATTAATGACTCAGTGCCATAAATGCTAAGGTATGTAACTTTCAAGTATACAATTCTCAAATATGCAACTTTCAAGTATACAATTCTCAAATATGCAACTCTCAAGTATACAATTCTCAAATATGCAACTCTCAAGTATGCAAATATATAGTAGAAAGATGTTCTGAAGAGAGATCGTAAAATGGATTGTGAAGATCTCTTGCATCAGGAAATCAAAACACTTCCTAAGAATTGCAGATATATTTTATATTATGTTCCGATATTAATATATTTACCTAGATACATGTAAGAGCGGAAAAAATGAACTCACAGCACACAGGCAACGGAACAACAGCTTCTACCGGAAAAAACTCGGGGATTAACTCCTATACTGCCGGTGTCCCAGGAGATACCGAAGAACCTCTCATGGTCCACCTGTTAGAGCTCAGAAACCGGCTGGCAATAGTTTTGATCTGGCTCTGTCTGGGAATAATTCTCGCTTTCCCGTTTTCAGCAAAAGGGATGTTGATTGTCTGGAAGGAATTTATAAACACTGACATTTACATGACAGCTTACTCACCTCTCGAATGGACCTTTGCTCGCCTCAAGCTCTGCTTTGTTTCTGCTCTGGCTACTTCAATCCCATTGCTCTTCTACCAGCTTTACAGGTTCACAGGCAAAGGACTTTATCCACATGAGAAGCGTTTTTTCCTCAAGGTCATTCCTGCATCTTTCCTGCTTTTCGTTTTTGGGGCCTCTATAGGTTACTTTATCGTCTTGCCTATTATGTTCAAATATATTCTATTTTATTCTGGAGACATGGCTACAGCGCAGCTTTCCGTTCAGGATACTCTCTCAGCAGTAACCACAATCCTGTCAGGTTTCGGAATCGTGTTCCAGCTTCCCCTGCTTGTGGTTTTTGCTGTGAAGATGGGGCTTGTAGAATACCAGACTCTTAAAAAGCAGAGAGTACTGGTCTACAGTGTGATTATGGCAGTTTCACTATTCCTTTCACCTGATCCTACATTTATTGCCCAGATCACTGTGGCGTTTTTACTGGGAGTTCTTTTTGAGTTCAGCCTGTTACTTATCCGGCTATTTTGAGAGTCAATTTGCCTATTTATGGGATTCTTTATTTTTAAAAACAGGCGTTTTTAAAAGAATCTCCGAATAGGCCATTTCACCGATCTAATTACAAGAACTTTTATATTTGATTGTTGATAATAACCAACAATGATAGGCACACAGGAATTAATAGTAATTCTTATTGTAGCTCTCTTTCTCTTTGGGCCCAAGAAGCTTCCTGAGCTTGCACGATCTTTAGGGAGTGCAATGGGAGAATTTAAAAAAGCACAGCGCGCTTCTGAGCTTGAGCTCAATCAATTCGATGCCTACACCAGAAAGGCTGCGAATATAGTTGCTTCTGAGGAAAAAGAGAAGGAGAAGGAACAAAAAGATACTCCAAGCAGCAATAACGAAATAAAAACCGATACGGAAAT
>DUGT01000132.1:21186-29207 GCA_013331275.1 Methanosarcina sp.
CGGAAATAAAAACCGATACGGAACCGAAAGCCGATACGGAACTGAAAACCGATACGGAACCGAAAACCGATACGGGATTGAAAATCGGTACAGAGTTAAAAAACGACACAGATCTGGAAAATAAGCCGGAAGCCGGAAAATCTGTCCCTGAACAGGAAGAGCCCCGGAAAATCTGAAATCCAGGATCAAGTCGGGATAATAGGAGATAAATCTTAGTAGAAGATTAAAACGGAAGAAATTCAATAAAAAGAAGCAAAATAAAAAAAATTATATATATAAAATCTCCTAAATAGTAATCAAAAATAAAAACTTTATATAACATAAAAAATCTTAGCTTAACTTATAGATATTTACAATTTTCAGATCATTATCACCTGCTGGATTATATTTGTTTAAGAAAACGAAAAGCTTGAGGTTAAGCCATGATAGGCACACAAGAACTTATAATGATTTTTGCAGTAGTTGTACTCCTTTTCGGGGCAACTAAACTTCCGGAGCTGGCCAGGTCCATGGGAAGTTCAGTGGGCGAGTTCAAGAAAGCTCAGAAGGAATCCGAACTAAACCTTAAGGAATTTGAAAAGTCCATAACAGAACCCACAGCCCCAAAGAGCAAGGTACAGGAAACTGCCCAGAAACTCGGGATTGACATAAGAGGCAAGACCGACGATCAGCTTCTGGATCTCATCCAGAAAGCCGCAGAAAAGCCAAAAGAGGTCTCAGAACCCTGAAAATCCTGAAAAGTTAAACTCTTTTTCTTTTCATGGTATTATTCCAGGTTTAACCTTTTTAGTGAAGCCTGTCATTTTTATTTCAACCGAAATTTTTATTTTTTGTCACATCCGAATAGGATAGTGAAATAACTTAAATAGGAGTGCTTTTGTGACAGAGCTAATCACTGAAGTTGACAAAAACGATAATTATCTTGGGCTGCGCGAACGAGAGGAGTTTTATTCGGGAAATCATATTCACAGGGCTGCCCAACTTATCCTGCTCAACCCTGAAAATAAGATGCTTATCCAGAAAAGGTCACCTCAAAAGCGCTGGTTCCCGGGACGCTATACATACTCGGTAAGCGGCACTGTGGCAAATGAATCTTACGAAGCCTGCATGGAGCGGGAAATGCTTGAAGAAATAGGAATCTCGGTTCCATTCCGAAAGTTATTTAAAATTCCCTGCATCGCCGAAAACAAAGGAGCCTTCCACACGGTATTTTCAGGCCTTTGTTCTGAAAAAACTGCAAGTTTAATTCGGCCTGACCCGGAAGAAGCCGTATCTGTAGAATGGATCGAACTTGAAGAACTTCATGAGGCCGTCAAAAATGAGCCTGAAAAATATACGCCTTCTCTGAGGGCCGGAATTCTAAAAATTTTCCAGGAAGAGTACAAAAAACATATTTTTTGAGACCTGATAGAAGTTCTCTTTATAGAAAATCCTTATTGGTTCAGTAGAGAATCCTTATTGGTCTAGTAGAATGATTATTGGTTTAGTAGAATGATTATTGGTTCAGTAGAATGATTATTGGTTCAGTAGAATCCTTATCGGTTCAGTAGCAAATACCTAACTTGTACATTTGCGATTTTTTCCCTGAATTTCTTTTCTCTTCTTATATGGCAAGTACCTCAGGCTTAATACTCGTATTCATCCATTACCTGTTTTGAGCCTTCGTACTCACCTACAATTGGAATATGTTCTCCACATATCGGACAGGTTTTCTCAGGCGTGATCTCATATTCTTCAATATCGAAATAGCCACGCCTGATCAACATTTTTCCACAGTTCGGGCAGAAAGTGTTGTTGCGGTCACTGCCAGGGACGTTGCCCATGTAAACATATTTTATCCCTTCTTCGGTTGCAATTTTACAGGCTTCCTGCATTGTTTTGACAGGTGTCGGTGAGAGGTTTTGCATTTTGTACTGGGGATGAAAACGGGTAAAATGCAGGGGGGTATCAGGCCCCAAATTTTTATACATCCATTTTGAAAGTTCCCTTAACTCATCAAGGGAATCGTTTACACCAGGAATAATGAGGTTCGTAATCTCAACATGGATTCCAAGTTGTTTTGCAAGGGTAGAAGCCTCGAGTACAGGAGCGAGTTTTGCACTGGCGACATCGTGATAGAACTTTTCGTTGAATGCCTTGATATCAATATTGGCAGCATCCAGATAAGGCGCTATGTTCCTGAGAGCTTCAGGCGTCATATATCCGTTTGTCACGTATACGGTCCCAAGCCCCGCCTCTTTTGCCAGTTTTGCACATTCGTAAGTATACTCATGCCAGATTGTGGGCTCATTATAGGTCCAGGCAATTGAGCTTGAGCGTGATAGGAGTGCCCTTTGAATAAGTTCGTCAGATGGAATATCCATTGTGTAAGCATCTTCCAGGCATGCCTGGGAAATAGACCAGTTCTGGCAGTGTTTGCAGCGGAAATTGCATCCTATTGATCCGACTGAGTAAACATAAGAACCCGGATAAAAGTGATAAAGCGGCTTTTTTTCGATTGGATCAACTGCTTCGCTTGAAACAGTCTCGTAGATAAGGGTATATAGTTCTCCATCCCTGTTTTCCCTGACTCCGCAAAAGCCTCTTTTTCCCTGGGAAATTTTACAACTCTGGGCGCAGAGATTGCAGTGTACTTTATTATCTCCAATTTTCTCGTATAACATGGCTTCTTTTATCACATCAATCCCCATTAGAAATTGTTTTACAGCATAATAACGTTACTGTTTCATATTTTTAGTTCCAAAAGAGGATAATAAGTTTATCGATAACTTTGCTCTGCTTATCTGATCTGAAATAATGCGATCTTAAACAGTCTGATCTTAACCATACGATTTTAAACAGTCGGACCTTAACCATGCGATCTTAAACAAGCAATCTGAAAAATGCGAGATTTGGAGCAGCATCATGTCCTGATACCATTGCCTGTGCGGAAAAAACAGAAGTTATAATTTATTTTCCACTTTGAACCTTATGCTAAACTCGGTTTCGTTTTCTCGTTTCAATTCGATTTCGCCTTCCAGCTGATTAACCAGAATGCTTACCAGCTGTAGGCCAAGGGTTTTGGGAGTTTCAAAGTTTACGGTTTCCGGGATACCTTTCCCATTATCCGAAACCGCAAGTTTAAATTCTGTACTTTTGATTTCGGAAACTATCTCTTCTTGGAGATGTCCACACTCGTCATTTCTACAAAGCCTTATTCGAATTTCTCCGCCTTTTCCATCTGGAAATGCATGCTTCAGAGAATTTGAAACCAGTTCATTGACAATTAGCCCTAAAGGCACGGCAATATCCATGTCGAAGAAAATATTCTCCTCCAGCTCCGTTTTGAGGTTGATAGCTGTATTTACAAGCCTATAAGTTTGGAAAAGGTTTTCAGTGAGTTTCTTAAGGTATGACGAAAAGTTAAGCTTCTCAGTTCCCTCACCTTCATGTAATTCCTCATGGATTAAAGCAATAGAGATTACCCGATCCTGACTTTCCCTGAAGGCCTCAAGGACTTCAGAATTCTTAATGCATTCCCTGTTATTGAACTTTTCAGCCTGAAGGTCAAGCAGGGAAGAGATTACCTGGAGATTATTCTTTATGCGGTGATGAATTTCTTTCTGGCGGGCAATTTTAATGTTCGCAAGAAATTCCTCAGTTTCCTTCCTTTCGGTTATATCAAAAATCGTGCCCTGGTAGAACTTCGTATTTCCGTCTTTTCCCAGGACTTTCTGGTAAATTTCGTGTAACCAACGAATTTTTCCGTCCCTATGTATTATGCGAAAATCAATTTTGACATATTTTATAGAAAGAGAACTCCGAATTTTTTCCTCTTCTTTGAGAAGTAATGGCAGATCTTCAGGAAGGATTATCTCTTTCCACTTAGCCCTGGACATAAGTTCTTCTTCAGTACATCCTGTGATTTCTTCAACGGCTCCGTGTATGAATATGGGAACGAAGTTCTCGTCTGCCTGGAAGGCAATTCCATAGAAATTCTGTATAAGAGAACGGTATTTCAGTTCACTCGCTTCAACCTTTTCCAGTGTACATTTCCATTCTGTAATGTCTTTCATCACACCAATGGTCCGATAAACTTCCCCCTCGTCATTTGTTAGCCAGACGCCCCGAATTTCCATGTAGATATATTTTCCGTCTTTTCTTCTGAACCTGAACTCCGTCTGAATTCTTGCTTTTCTCCTGAGGAATTTCTCCAGACTTTTTGTTGTTTTGTCCCTATCTTCAGGGTGGAGGTGTTCTATCCAGAGTAATTTATCAAAGTTTTTGAATTCTTCCGGAGAGTAGCCTGTTACTTCCCGGATAGCTCCTGCCCATTCTACTTCATGCTTATCGAGCCTTAAATCAAATATTAGCTGCCCTGTCTGCTCGGTTGCTGTGCGGTACCTTTCCTCACTTTCTTGCAGGTTTTTGCTTGCAAGCTTTTGTTTTGTTATATCTTTTACGACTCCGGTGACCCTGCTTATACTTCCTCTTGAGTCCAGTATATAGGTTCCGTTTTCTTCAAGATAGGCGTAATCACCGTTCTTTTTTTGGAATCGGTATTCCAGGCGGAAGTTCTCTTTATTTTTTATATAATTTTTATTGTTTATCCAGAGCTTATGCCTGTCTTCAGGGTGAACGTACTCCATCCATAAGTTTACACCTGCGCCTTTTAATTCTTCAGGCATGTAGCCCGTAACTTCTTCAACCGCTCCAAGCCAGTCGACTTTATCATCTATGATGTCACAATTGTACACCATCTGCCCTGTTTTTTCCAGAATGGTCTTGTACATTTCCTCGTTTTTCTTAATTTGCTCGCTCAGTTCATTTTTGGAACTAAGGCTCTTTTTCAGGATTTTTTCTGTCTTCCGGAGTTCGGTTATATCCTGCATTACAGTAATAATCCCGAGACTCTCCCCTTCTTCGTCGCATAAGGCGGATTTATTTAAAATAAAAGTTTTTGTTGTCCCATCCGCAACTATAAGTTCCTGTTCTATGGTGCTCGTTCCACCATGATTCAGTATTTCATTTTCAATCTTGGTCCATTCGTTACATCTTTCCAGAAGACTACTCCTTTCTACGATATATTTTCTAGGACTATCCAAAAATTTCTTGGCTAGTTCGAGAAGTGTTTTCCCGATAATCTCTTCTTTTGGAAAGCCAATCAGCGTACTTGCATGAGCCTCGTTTACTAGAAGGAAAACTCCATTTTTATCTTTGTATGATACTGGATTGACCATAGTGTCAAGTATATTTTCTATAATATGAGAACCGTCCCGAAAAATAAGATTTGAGATTTTGCCTTTTTCACCAGATACTTTAACCTGGCTACAAGCCTCGTCATTTGAGGCTATTAGCTCGCTTGTCTTTTTATCTTTGTTTACCAGTGCTGTTATCTCTTCCTGACATTCTGGTTCTTCCTTGTAGTCCTTCATCTTCCTTCCCCAGAGGCTCTCGAAAATCAAGTTTTTTGGCACTCAAATTCACAGATAAACTCTGTATTTTATGGGCAAGATGCCTGATTAAATAAGTACTTATAAAGTTAAAACAAGTTTTCTGATGTTTTCTAAACTCTGTTTACTGTAATCCAGTAAGTTAGATTATATTTCATGATAATTAATAGTTATCTCTTCAGGTAATAAAAGCAAAGATAATTTCTAAAATATATAACTGACAAATTTTATATCCAATAATGGCTAATTGATCATATACTTAATTAATATAAAACTAATATATATAATAATAGTCATAACAAACTAATTAATGGAAAACGAGAACTGAAAAGAAGTAACTGAAAAGAAGTAACTGAAAAGAAGTAACTGAAAAGAAGTAACTGAAAAGAAGTAACTGAAAAGAAGTAACTGAGAAGAGGTAACTGAGAAGAGGTAACTGAGAAGAGGTAACTGAGAAAAAGTAACTGAAAAAAATAATTGAGAATAAATAATTGAGAATAAATAACTGGAGAAGAGCTAATCCCCTGCAAAATTCAGGTTATTTTCCGTGCAAACACAATCCTTGAGCCGTCCGTCATGTCAAGAGCACGGAAGACTTCAAGTCCGTAATTGCCAAGCAGCTCCATATACTCATTAAAGGGAACACTATTTTCGAAACTGTAGCCTGATCTCCCTTTTTTCACACCTTCAAAAGTCCAGAGGTTCCAGTCAAGACTGAGAAGCGGGTTTGATTTCATTTTCTCGTCAGGCATTTGCCTGGTTACGAAAAAACCTCCTGGATTTAACGCTTCAGCTATCTTGGGGATAAGGGAAGGTACTTTTCCTCCGGGATTAAAGGAAGAAAAGATAAGGTCATAGTTACTTCCTATTTCATCTTTAAAAAAATCCCCCTGGATTGTATCTACTCTTGAAGCTCCGTGTTTCTCTATGAAATATCTTGTTTCTGCAGTAACAGGAGGAAGGTCGAAAACAAAAGACTGAAGGTCTTCGTTAAGCTTTGAAAAAGCGACTGCATAAAGCCCGTGCCCTCCTCCGATGTCAAGCAGCTTTTTGACGTTTGTAAAATCAATGTTTTCCGTGACAACCTTTATAGTTTCCTGGAGCAGGCCACAACGTGCGTTTTCAGCCATGCAGTGGACAATTTCTCCAAAAAAAGGTCCTTTTTCGACAATCTCAGGTCCCTGTTTTAGAATCTGAGGAAGGCGAGCCCAGCGTTCAACATTTCGGACCCTTTCGGCAAGGTAATGCTGCTGAGAAAACGGAGAACTCTCCAGGAGATAAGTCGCACTGAGTTCCGAGACAAGGTATACTGCTCCACCATTATTTACTTCTTTATCAGGGTTCTCAGATCCGGTTTCGGATTTTCCTTTTTCTTGACTGGCGACTGAATCTGCTTTCACAATTTGAGCCTTTTCTTCTTCCTTATCCATCCCTTCCTCAAATCTATCAAGGAATCCGATATTGTGAAGAGCTTCACAGAAATAAGGCATGAGCAGAGGATCACAGCCAAGCTTTTCAGCCAGGCTCCTTGCTGACAAAGGAGTATCAAGCGCTTCAAATACTCCGAGCTCAAGAGCCGAGGCAATCAGACTGTACTCTTTTAAACCCTGAATAGAAGAATCGATAAACTTGAAAAAGCGATCAAAATCGATCTCAGGCTTTTGAAATAATTCCTCAGCTTTTTCAGCATTATTTCCGTCTTTAATTTCAATTCCGGCACTTAACTGGCTTTTTACTTCTTCTGCCTCTTTATTTTGTGTACTAGGTTCTGTTCCGGGTTCTGTTTGTTGCTTATGGACTTCCTTGTCAGATTCTGCTTTGTTTCCAATTTGAGTTTCCATTTCCTGGCTCCTGATCCTTACTTTCCACATATTACTCTGATTCGTATCAGTCTGACACTAATTTCTAAAATATAGTAATATTTTATATGGTTAAAGCTTTATCTTATAACAAAATTAATAAACATTGTTAACTAAATGTACTACTCATGAAAAAGGACTTATTACTCAAAAATGAAGGATAGTTGTTTTACACTTAACGAAAATAAAAGTAAAAAGCCTGAGAAAAATAAAATACCTGAGAAAAATAAAATACCTGAGAAAAATAAAATACCTGAGAAAAAAATACCTGAGAAAAATAAACAACCTAAGAAGACATAAACAATCTGTAGGCTAAACTCTTAAAGCAATGTTTTACGCAGAAAAAAGGGCAAAAAATTATAAAATTAAAAACAGAACTTTAAAGGGCTGCGTCAACATAATCTACCGGTCTTTTAAAAACAGCTGTTACCATACCGTTTTCGTCTATCTCGTCTGCAAATTTGATGAGCTCCCAGCCATCAGTTCCAAGGCTGTTAAGATCTTCTTTTGTCTTTGACCACTCACTGAACCTTATCTCTTTAACATCATATTCCCAGATGGTCACTCTAATTCATCTCCAGTAAAGTTGGGTAAGATTAATCTATATATTAAGTTGTAGTATCTGCTATATTTATCTTTTTAAAAAATAGATTTGCGGTTAAAGCAATTAAAGTTGATTTGTTAATTGATTAAGAATTGATTTATAAATTGATTTGCTAATTGATTTGTA
>DUGT01000132.1:29322-38749 GCA_013331275.1 Methanosarcina sp.
ATTGATTTGTAAATTGATTAAGAATTGACCTGAAAATTGACCTTAGTTTAATCCTTACAACTAAGTATACAACTCAGAGCTTTATGTTTAAGGAACAAATAAAAAAGAAAAGCTGTTGAGAACTAACTTCTCTAATAGTTAATTCTTTAAACGAGATCGAGTTTCAACCGGTCTTTAAAAATTCAGACTTCAGTCTGCTTTATATTAGCTCAAATTATTAGCTCAAATCTCAACCAATTTATACTCACAGCTTCCCATCCCGATTTCTTCTCCGTACTTGAGCTGGTGGGTTCCATCGATCATTGGCCATGCTCCCCCGAACTTATCGGCTCCTGCTTCGTGGTTGCACTGAAGGGAGGAGTTGACGAGCCCTTTCTGTCTATTTACGAGGTCGTAGCTTGCCTGGTCAAGAGCAACAGGGTCTTTTGAAGCGAGAATCCCTATATCAGGCACGATAGGAGCATCACTCCAGGGCACACAGTCGCAGTCAGGGGTAATTTTAAGCAGGAAATTTATGTAACCTACTTTTCCTTCTTTTCCTTTTACTGCTCCGTAAGCATACTCCGTAAGACTCTCTAGAAACTCCGGGATATCATGTTCCCAATCTATAGTTATAGCCCCCACAGGGCAAACTTCCATACACTGTCCACAGCTTATACAGATATTGGGGTCAATCATTGAAACCTCTCCAAGAAGAGAAGAAGCTCCTACAGGACAGATTTCAACACATTTCTCGCAGCCTATACACTTATCCTGATTTATATGCGGGCTTGTCCTAAAATGCTGTTCCTTTTTGCCGATTGCAGGAGCACAGCCCATAGCGAGGTTCTTAATAGCCCCTCCAAAACCGGCTACTATATGTCCCTTGAAATGAGACATCACAATCATAGAATCCGCAGCAGCAATATCCGCTCCTATTTTTACGTATTCGAAATGCTTCTTCCCGATCTCTACATCTGCAGAGTTCTGACTCTTCAAACCGTCAGATATGATAAGCGGAGCCCTGACTACGGAATAATCAAAACCGTGTTCAATCGCAGTCGTCAGGTGGTCAACTGCATTATGCCGACTGCCTGAATAAAGAGTATTCGTGTCCGTGACAAACGGTTTTGCTCCCGCTTCCCTGATCTTTTCCACAACCTGCCGCACAAAAACGGGATTTATGTATCCGTCGTTCCCGTACTCTCCAAAATGAATCTTGATCGCAGTCAGATCACCTTCTCCAAGGAGTTCGGCAAAACCTGCTTCGTCAAAAAGCCTTTGAATTTTGCTGATCGTGTTCTCCTGTGGATTTCTTGCCCTTAAGTCTGCGAAATAAACTTTACTTGCCATGTAAGCGCCTCCTAAATCCAGATTCGTGCTTTTCACGAAAACTATGCAGTTAAAAAAGTGTTGTTTATTTTTAGGTATTGCGCTGCCAGGGGAGAATACGAAAAAAAGAAAAATACTGCTTCAGTCGATTAATATCAGTCGATTATCTTCAGTCAATTGTTTTCATCAATTATCTTCAGTCGATTAAACTCACACAGCATACCGAAGTAGCAAAATAACACAATCTATTGCTAAAAGACTGACAATTCCTGAGAAAGCTCGCCTAAAAATACACTTCATCTTACAGCTTCCCTGTAGATTTCTTATATTTTTTAATATCCAGCGCTATTTTCTTGCATTTCTCCTTTTCAAGCCGCTTCAGCCCAATTTCTGCTTTTTTTGACTGGAATATGAGTTCTCCAGTTAATCTGTGATAACTGGCAAGCCGTTCCTCAGAAATAACCCCTTCCTCAACCGCCTTCAGCACAGCGCAGCCCGGCTCGTCGTGGTGAGTGCAGTCTTTAAACCTGCAATTGCGGGCTGCCTCAACGATCTCGGAAAAAGCTTTCTCAAGGCCGTCTGCAGAGTCCCCAAGCTGGATTTCCCTGATCCCAGGGTTGTCTATAAGAACCGCTCCGTTCGGAAGCAAGAACAGCTGGCGGACTGTAGTTGTATGCCTGCCTTTCTCATCGTCTTTCCGGATATCTCCGGTTTTCTGGACGGTTGCACCGAGAAAAGCGTTGATAAGCGTGGATTTTCCGACGCCGGAGGAACCTATTAATGCAACTGTTTCCCCTGGGTTGAGGTAAGGGCTAAGTTCTTCAAGCCCGGTTTTTGAAAGGGCGCTTAACGGAATAACAGGCACGTTACCTGCAATCGATTGGACTTTTTCTACCGGGCGGGTTGGGTTATCTTCAAGGTCGATTTTGTTAAGTAAAATTACAGGGCTTGCCCCGGAAGAATACACAATGGCAAGATACCTCTCAAGCCTTCGAAGGTTGAGATCCTTACCAACAGACGTCACGATAAAAATGGTATCAAGATTTGCAGCGATTACCTGCTCTCCACCTCCATCTCCTGCTGCCCCTCTTGAGAGGCAGGTCCTCCTGGGCAGAATATTTACAACCATACGTGAGCCCAGTTCAGGCTGGTCAAGTAAAACAACAAAATCCCCTACAACCGGCTGCTTTCCAATTTTCAGAAGTGCACCTGAGATTCCAGCCTGTACGACAGCTCCAGAGATAAGGACCTCGCAGACCGTTTTATGCCTTGATGCGATTCTTCCGGGAATGTAGGGGCCTTTGTAGGCAGAAAAAGCCAGCTCAAGTTCGTTATTCCATCCTGGAATTTTATCGGCGTCGCAGTGAACTGAATTATGACCTGAACTTTCTGTTTCGCTATGATTGTTCATAAGATGGAATTATCCGATTAAATGGATAAATATTTTGATATTTCGTCCTGTAAAAGTTCAATTGTGCCTGAAAATTTCTTATCATTCCGGGCGAAGAAGTTAGTTCTAGAGAACTAATTTCATTTAAAATTTTCTTTCTCGATTTCAAATTATTTTTATAATAAAATGGTAAATTCAAAGTAATGACTAAGGCTGACAAATACATTAAAAGCGATGCTAAAAAGGAAGAAAACGAGAACGAAAAAGATAATGCAATGGCGATTGGACTTTCCCTTGGCATGTCTTTCGGTTTGATGTTTGGAATTATGATGGATAATCTAGCCCTGGGGATTGCTCTTGGATCTGCCCTTGGATTGGCTTTCGGAGCTTTATATGGGGAAAAAGAGAAGAAATAGTGCGTGAAAAATAAATAATAACATACTTTCATGCCAAGTAAATAAGATAATTTGAGGATAAGGGGGTACAAAGTCGATTAGAATTAAGTGAAATCTACTTTGCCCCTGGTAATAGCTTCGCTGGTATTGGGCCCAATAGTTTCATAAACATTTCATTTAGCATAAAGCTGCTTTTTCGCCTCTTTTATATCAATTCTTGCCTTATGACCATGCTTTTCCAGTAGATATAATAGATTTGACCCGTTCATCAATGTTATTGGTTTGTCTTTGGCAAATTCATATGCATCATTGCCATAATTAGAAGTTGAAACTAGAATACCCTTGTTTGCTCCTTCGTTCAAAATCGTGCCATAGAGATCCCTAACAGCCGATACACCTACTACATTAGTATATCTTTTAGCTTGAATTACAATCTTACCACCCTTAATTGGATCTGGATCAAATGCAACCGCATCTACACCTTTATCTCTGCTAGCCTGGGTTATTTTGACTTCTCCTCCATTTGTACTGAACTCCCACTCAAATACTTCCCGAATCAGGTTTTCAAAGTCCTGCCAGTCCATAGTAGCAAGATTTATTGAATCATCAACATTAACAATGACTCCATAACCTTCGATAAAACGTCGATCTTCTTTGTTTAATACGATTACTGGTGGTACTGGAGTTACAAAAGACAGTTTCGCAGCTGCAATTCCCTTTTCATTTCTGAACCAAGCTTTTGGATCAATAGAAGACAGATTCAGTATTTTGAAGTCCTCCTTTTTCACATTGATCGACAGAATATAAGGTTCAATATGATTTCCTGTAGCTTTATCGATCGTGCTTACTTTACCGTTGATAACAACAGATTCTACTTTTCCATACTTATCAGAACCGAAAATTGAATTGAAACAGACAAGAACAGTTTGATAGATGACACTGTCATATTTAGCATTCATTACTGAATCCGACAGAAATGACTCTTTCAATTCGTTTCGATTTTTAATAAAAGTGATTTTTTTAAGACGCGGTAAGTCGTCTACTGTTGGTAACAGGATGTCCACTATGAGCATTTTAGTCTCGATCTGATATTCTAGCTCCACTTCCAGAGCGAAGTCAAGTGGCAGTTTGATGTCTTCAATGGAATGTTCAAAATAATTTTCTATTGCGGATACTTCGCCTAACTCAAAATCCTTTTTCAGTTGATCGATTCTATCGTTATTTGCTTTCTGTTCAGCAAAAAATGTCTCTTCCTGTTTACACCACTCGTTATAAGCAATCTCATAATCGGCAAGCATTTGATCATATTTCAGATCTTTTTTCTTCTCCTCGTCTTCCCATTGTTTATAGTCTTTTTCAAACTGAGAGTTCGATTCTGTTTTTTGTTTTTCTACTTGCTTTCTTGAAAGTCGCTGCAGAAACGAAAGCTTCTGATTATATTTTACATCTTCTCTACTTGGTTTAGTAGATTTTCCTTCGTGTTTTGGTTTAACGGGTAATGTTTGATCAAACACACGGTGATCTTTCAAGCTATCATAATCCAATACTCTAGGGTCCAGATTATCGATTAGGATTGTATCTAATGAGTTCTGCATTTCTTCCGCTTCAAGAGTCAGTTTGTTTGCTTCTTCAGTTGACTCTTCAATCGAACGGGTATATTTTTCCCGCTCTTTTCGTTTTCTATCTGCTTCTTGTTTTCTTTTCCATTGCTCTTCCCATTGGGCCATTTGAGCATTGGCTTTCTGTTCAGCGATCTTTTTAGTTTCTCCCTTTACCACTTTGTATTTGTTGAGACCTTCATGACGAACTTCACATGTGTATAAGTATCTACTTACCATTTGATCATCCTAATGCTTAAGTTCCAAAGTGAATTCTTTATTTATCATGAAAGTATTCATTCAATACTTTTATTAATTTGGGATCAGTTATAAAAATTTTTGTATGTATGTCTTCAATGTTAATGAAACAATGAAAATAGTAGTTAACTTCTATGTGGAAGCTAAAACTGAAATTTGAAAAATATAAAATAAGCTTATTCCAAAACCAATTTTATTCTCAAATCAATTAGAGTTTCAGAACTAATAGAATTGATTTTCATTATTAGAAACTCGATTGGTTATTCCAAATTCGAAATTTAGAGAGGCAATTTTGAGTATTGGGATGAGTTCGATAAATACCACGCCTTTTCGACTTAGGCATGTACTTGTTTTAATAACGGGTTAATGACAGGGCTGTTATACATGATATAAGGTACAAAATTGGGGTTCAAGGGTCTAAGATCTGTTGCATGGCTTGGGCGGTGCATGTGAGTAGGCTGTCTTGTTCTTTACGTGTAAATACCGGATGAAACTTTAGGTATATCTTCATAGGTTTTCCTAAAGCTGGCTTCATTGTCAGGTTTTTCCCTGTGGGCAGAGTATCAAAAATAGGTATTTTTCTTAATCCTTTCTAGATCTGGTCACATTGATTGCCTAAACTAGTATAAGAGGGAGTTAAGCCGGAGCTTGAGGGAAGGAAAGCCTTCCCTTATTTCGAAATTTAGTTTATTTGTGTCTTTCTAGTGAGAAAAAGAGTTCTGTTAATTTATTCTCCAAATCTTTTCTATGACATATATTAAAATCTTGATATGATTATTAAAAGGAAATAATTAAGTACATTAGTAAAGAATCAACAACTTATTAGCATCAAAATTTATTGTAAAGTTTATAGTATATAAGTTAATTAGATATCGAAAAAATAGATTATATATTGCCCTAAATCGTTATAAGTTATTTATTCTTGAAAATATTTTACCTTCAATAATTTGCACAATAACAGACGCGACATTGATGTTTATGTCAAATGGCGACTCTTATACGGTTAAAGACGCTCTTGATTATCTGTCAAAAATTGAGATAAATAATCTCCATATGACTTATCACTTTAATTTAAGGGCAGATGAACGTAAGAGTGATATATCCAGATGCAAATGGAGTAGTAAATATTATTCTCAATGATACTCCATGTGGTATACTCAAACAATCAGAAGAAAAATTTAAATTAATCTATAATCTCAACGATGATGATGATTTTGTGGTTATTATAAGCATAAAGAATTCGGGCCCGGTTAGAATTAATTTAGTAAGTTACTTCCCTGATGAAGCCAAAAAGCGGAGGAGAGAAGATGTCTAGGGGGATTGAACTTAGTAAATATGATTATGACTTGGAAAACGATAGTGCTTTCTTTTATGGTACTGGTAAAAAGTACAAGAAATCTATGGATTTAGATGGTATAATACTTGATATGAGCGAAGACGATTACGTAATGGCTATTGAGATACTAGATGCATCAAAAAAATTTAACGTCTTAAAAGCAGATTTACAAAATTTAAAAAATTTTGATGCCGATATTAAAGTTCATAAAGAAACTATCAAAATAGCTATGAAAATTACTATAGTTAAAAGAAACAACTCAATTAGTAAATGTATGGAAGCAGTTGGATTAAATAGTATGAACCTTCCGATCAGCGATCAAGAAGTTGCGTTATGTTGCTAATTTTATTTCTTTTTTAACCCAAAGTAATGGGCATGAGTTCTTGAAAAACGTATGCAAAAGATTCTCTCTACAAGTCCTTTAAAATGTTCTTTTTTATTTTCTGCCGTTATAGTTGCCGATTTTACAAACTTCTCAATCGTGTCTTTGTAACAGCAAATATAAAAGTCTTAAAATTAAAACACCTTAATAAGAATTCAATTTTCTTTTTCAACCTCAGGGAACCTGCATAACATATGACAAACGTACTGACTCTAACATCAGGAACATTTCTTCAGAGTAGTTTTGATAAAGTCGGCGATGGCCGTAAATACGAAGAAATAGAGCTCAAAACAACAGGAACGAAGACAAAATTTACAGCCAAAACTCCTATTCAGCTACATCCTGGCACGACCATAACCGGAGATGAAAAAGCAATCATCCAGCTAATACCATATGCTTCGACGTGCCTCTGGAAGCCACAGGTACCGTTTTTCAGTTTCTCTGGCGAAAATTATCTGTTTGAAGGATTCACGTTTGATGGGCTGGCTGATAAGCAGAGTGTGCTTCATGGGAAAGGTTACCATAATTTATTTGGAGGAAACAGGGCTTCAAAAGTCACAATCCGGAACGTGAAAATTCAAAATTCAAAGGGTGATGGTGCTAGAATTCTGGACTCAAAAGACGTAATCTTTTCTGGAAACAAAATATATGGCGTCGGACATGATGGTTTCTATTGTGAAAGATGTGTTGACGTAGAAGCTTCAGGAAATGAGATCTATACAAGGATCAATTCAGGCCTTCGCTCTAAAGGTTCCAAGAATGTGATTTTCCGTGACAACACAATAAAGAGCACTGCGAAGTATAAACCTCGTACAGGTCCAGGCATTCAGGTTGAAAACTCAAGGGCAAACGGAACTACATCGAATGTCCAGATAATCAACAATGTTATTGATGGGTGCCAGGGTCCAGGGATCTGGGCGGCTGGTCATACTGCACCTGCTTTAGATGCAGCAACCGGACTTACAATTAAAGGAAATACGATAACAAACTGTGGGCAAATGCCTGTATTTGAAGACAAAGAAACTGCTGTAGACTTTCATCTGTCGCTGGAATATGTCTGGATGGGTGGACAGAGGTTGACATTCAGGAAAATGTCCTGGATGGTAACTGTAACGGTATCCGAATAGGAACCTACATAACTACTTCTGCAGGACTCGGGTATGTTGTGCGTCTTACAAGCAATGAAATAAAGAATACTGTGGCTCCTTTTAATAGGGATGCGTATGCAGGGTATGCAATTGCTGTTACTGTGCCTTGTAAGTTCAATGTTATAAGTGAAGGAAACACGTTCAGTGGAAACTTAAAAGATGTCTTTGGAATTTAAGTAAAAATAGGTTTTTAATGAGCTATTGAAATCCCTGAGATTACAAAACCAATTAGGGAAATTACTGCTGAGTATCTTTGTAATAATGTATCTAATTTCGATTGTTTTATCTCATCCAATCTCCGAGAATATTCCTCATATATCTCATTATTGTCTTTGGAAAGCTCATGTATTAAAATTTGTATTTCATCCAAGCGGCCTAGAATATTATTGTTAAAACCATTTATCTTTTCAGCCTGGAAAGAATCTAATTTTTCGATCGAGAGCGTATTTAGGCCTTCTATCTTACTTAGTTTTTCCAGTTCCTCTTTCATGGTTTCGAGATCTGATATAACATCAGCTGAGTTCAGTTTGATTTTGGAAATATCAAAGCTTATGCAATTCAACTTATCTTTGACGCAAATAATTTCATCGAAGATGCGATCAAATTTTTGAAGTTTTTCATCTAACTTTTGGTCCAATTCTTGCTCTGAGACCACTTTCATTGTAGGCATAATAGAGATAATAAGAGGCAAATCCTGGTACTTTTCAGGAGATATTACTTTATTGTCCACCGCTTGAATTTTACTAAGAATAAACTTATTTTCAGGAATCGAAGGTAGTTTTATTTTTAGAATAGATAGAATATTTTCAAGGATCTCTATATACTGCTTTTGATCGTCGTTTATAGCGTTCTGAATTTCCTTGTTTATTTCACATACAATCGCTTCGGTAGCAGTACCTTTCGATTCCTTACACGCAATCTTTGCTTTCTTTTGAATTTCTTCGAGAAGCTCTTTTAGATTTCTATCTAATATGGGTAGCCCTTTCCTCAAAACTTCTGTCGCAAACGGTGCTTTTTCGTCAGTGCATTTCATTAGTTCTGCGGCATGATCACAGTATTTTCTATAGAAGTTAAGCTCTCCTTTTTTTGCTTCTAAGTCCAGTTTTTCTAAATTCTGGACCTCTTTTAATGCTTCTGCGAGGTTTTGAACAGCTTCAAAAAGTTGTTTCTTGCTCTCTGAACCTTCAATTGCATCTTTAGCTTCTTCCAGATATTTGTTCACTTCTTCTTTAGCTTCCTGTTTTTTGAAAACTATTGTATGGAATGAGCGATAAAAAGGAAGACAAAATCGAACAGGATTATTCCATTTGTAAGATTCTTGTGCTGCAGTCTCAAAAAATTCAATTGCTTTTTCAAATTCCTTTTTGTAATCTTCATCTGTTTCTGCCTGAGAAGCCTTAAAAATCGAAATTCTTCCAAGAGAATGATTTGAAGAGGTACTCACAGAACTTAACTTATCATTGGTCATTCTTAATAAGTCATTCCATGCCTGTTGTTTATCTGGCACTTGAGAAAAAACAGAGCCAAGAGCAGAGGCAGTCTGAGATCTCACACGACTGTTTTCATCATTTATTAGCCTATGTAAATCATTCCATGCCTGTTGCTTATC
>DUGT01000012.1:0-2416 GCA_013331275.1 Methanosarcina sp.
TTGGGGAGTAAGTTCCCAGTTGCTTGAAGCAGCTGCTCCGGGAGAAATAATAACGAACAGGAAAATAAGAAGCAAAAACAGGGGTCTTAAACTTCCCTTATTCTCCGGATTTTTAATAAATGTAAAAACTGGCTTTACTGATTTAATTTTTTCGGAAAGCAATTCTTCTAACCTCTCTTCCTGGTATTTTTCTTGACTAGAAAGGCTATTGTCCATTGAATAGCTGTACTGTAAGTATATCTCTTACATTTGGACCAATTATAAAAATTCTAGACAGATATAGGACAAATAATAAAACTAGTTTATATATTTTTTCTTTTTTGCGTCCTATATCGCTTCAGTAAAGCATCCCAATATACAGGTTTTTACATATTGCTGTCAAGAGGAAGGATTGTAGTTTCCTACATTCCTTTTCTTTATATTTTTCAAATTTCCCGGTTTTTATTAAGGTTGGAAATTTTCCAGTCTTGTTTTCCTGATCTATTTACGTTTTTTATTTCTTTTTCCTCAGTATCGCAACCCCTATCAGTAGAGTTACTGCAAAGCCTAACAGGAAGGAGGGAGCTTTTGGAGGATTTCTTAAGACTTCTGCTAACGAGTTTGCCTGAATGTATGGCTTGATATCTTCGAATATGAATGCTTTTGGATTTTCAAGAATGGACTTAATTTCCATAAGAGGAGAAACTTTGGATTTCATCGAAGAGCGGCTACCTAAGGTATTTCCTGAGCTGGATTCCAAGTCCAAACCGTATAGTTTCTCGGATGACATTCTTACCTTTTTCTGGAATATACCTGTAAGACCCTCACTATCTTCATATGCGCCTGTAACTAGGAGGTAGTCTCCTGGGGGAAGTTCCAGGCTTTTCAGGGAAAGATTTCTCTGATTTTTCTCACTTATGCTTATCGTGCCATTCTCTTTTCCTATAATATTCTGGATTTCGTTCTCAAGCTCATCGTTTCCATTTTTGGATTCATGCCCGTTCAAATTTGTTTCCAGGCTACCGATAATGTCAACTCCGTTCACAATAGGCCTGATTCCTGTTGTCATCCTCCATCTTGGATTCGTACCTTCAGATGATATATAGGCACTATCCTTTATCATTACAGCCCAGTAAGTATAATTTTTCTCAGCAGGTGCATTCTTCAGATCCATGTTAACTTCTAAGTTTTTACCTTCTTGAAGGGCATCTGGAGCTCTGGCTTCCATTTGATATTCGAGAACTTCAAAATATTTTGCCAAATAGATCTCTTTTTCTGATTCGGCTTTCACCGTTTCGTTTCCTGCACGTGTTATAAGGATCCAGTAGTAACCTGCCTGAAGAGGATCCAGTCTAAGGGGAGTAAGGTCTCCTTCTTTGTTCAGGGTCGCAGGTATCTTGACATAAGCTTCCGTATCATTATTTAATACTTCTTCGAGGTTAATAGTGCTCTCACTTATACCAGATGAAATCTCATTTTTCGGAGAACTCGGGCTGTGTTCCTTGATGAGGTATATATCTACATTCTGCTGTCCTAAAGCAGTAGGCCCATTATAACTTAAATTTACGCTTTCGTTTGCAGTATAAAATGAACAAAGAGAACAGGAATATGAAAGTATGAATTTCATATTGTTCCAGCTATTCTTCTCTGTTTTTATCTCAGGTATTGTCGATTCATTTCCCTGAGTATCTGTCCAGTTATATACTTCTACTTCAGTATTTACTTCCTGACTTTCCAAATTGTTCGTCAAGTTTACTTCGGGTTCCAATATTTCACTTGTCACGTTCTTTACATCGCTGGAGGTTCCGTTATAGGACTTATTTCCGGTTGTAGCGCCCACTCCTGCATTTTTCAGGCTTTTCGAGCCATTGACTGTTCCGGTTTTTGTTTCGTTTTTCGTTTTGGTACTGTTTTGGGCAACTGTTCTAGTTACTGTTATTGTTTTATTTTTCAAGTTTGATACATTATTGCTTTCTGAACTCTCGGAGTCATTTTTTTGAGTAATTGTCGTATTTATTATTTTTATTTTATATTTCCAGCTCGATCCACTGCTTTTTGAATGGTTTGACTCATTTTCTCCAGTATTTTCTTGGTTACCTGTATCATTATTTGTTTCTAGATCATTATCTTCTACTGCTTCCTGATTTCCTGTGTAATTTCCTTTTCCTGTTATTGACTCATTACCCTGATTCTCTGTATAATTTCCATTTCCTGTCTTTGACTCGTTACCCTGACTTCCTGTGTAATTTCCATTTCCTGTTGTTGATTTATTACCCTGACTCCCTGTGTAATTTCCATTTCCTGTTATTGATTTATTACCCTGACTCCCTGTGTAATTTCCATTTCCTGTCTTTGACTCGTTACCCTGAATTCCTGTGTAATTTCCGTTTCTTGTTATTGATTTGTTACCCTGATTCCCTGTGTAATTTCCATTCCC
>DUGT01000012.1:2589-8940 GCA_013331275.1 Methanosarcina sp.
TAATTTCCATTCCCTGTGTAATTTCCATTTCCTGTCTTTGACTCATTATCTTCTATTGTTTCCTGACTCCCTGTGTAATTTCCGTTTCCTGTTATTGATTCATTATCTTGAATCTCTGTGTAATTTCCATTTTCTGTTATTGATTTATCCTGATTTCCTGTGTAATTTTCATTCCCTGTCTTTGACTTATTATCTTCCTCTATTGTTTCCTGATTTCCTGTACTTTTGTTTTCTTTTATTTTATACAGTTCAAAATTTAAAAGAGGAATTGGCGACTTAGTGACTTCTTCTACTGTTTCCTTATTTCCTGTGTAATTTCCTTTTCCTGTTATTGACTCATTATCTTCTTCTGCAGTTTCCTGATTTTCTGTACTTTTATTTTCTTTTATTTTATACACTTCGAAATTTAAAAGAGGAATTTGCGGTTTAGTATCTTCTATTGTTTCCTTATTTCCTGTGTAATTTCCTTTTCCTGTTATTGACTCATTTTCTTCTTTTGCTGTTTCCTGAATTTCTGTGTAATTTCCTTTTCCTGTTATTGACTCATTATTCTCTTTTACTATTTCTTGAGTCCCTGTGTAATTTCCTCTTCTAGTTTTTGACTCATTCTCTTCTACTATTTTCTGAGTTCCTGTGTAATTTCCTCTTCCAGTTTTTGATTTATTCTCTTCTACTGTTTCCTGATTTTCTGTACTTTTGTTTTCTTCTAATTTATGTACATTGAAATTTAAACGAGAAGTTTGTGACTTATTATCTTTTTCTACTGTTTTCTGACTTCCTGTGTAATTTCCTTTTCCTGTCTTTGACTCATTATTCTCTTTTACTATTTTCTGAGTTCCTGTGTAATTTTGTTTTCCTGTTTTTGACTGATTATCTTCCCCTACTATCTTTTGAGTTTTCGTGTAATTTTGTTTTCCTGTTTTTGACTGGTTATCTTCCCCTACTATCTTTTGAGTTTTCGTGTAATTTTGTTTTCCTATTTTTGACTGATTATCTTCCCCTACTATCTTTTGAGTTTTCGTGTAATTTTGTTTTCCTATTTTTGACTCAGTATCCTCTGTGTTACCTTGTTCTTTACTTACTATACAGTATGAACAATTCTTCTCAGTCCCATTACTTACTTTAATATTACTTATTTTAATATTTGATTCGTGTACTGTTCTGTCGCTTGCCTTGCTATTTATGCTGCTTTCTTTTCCTGTAGCCGATACTGATATTACTAACAAAACAAGAATAAGAGCAATAAAGATTAATCTCCACTTCCTACCATATGTTTCGTTATGAATCCCTGTTTTTCTCTTCAATCACTACACCCCTTAATTATTCTCTTTTCTGCTTAACTTTGGGTTTCTGCTTAACCTTGGGTTTCCGCTTAATTTCGGGTTTCTGCTTAACTTTGGGTTTCTGCTTAAGCTTATACTTCTATATTTATTTATGCAGTTATATGTGATCTTAAGTTTTATTTCAGTCGAATACCCCGCTAGCTTGCTGCGGGGATGGAAACTTCCCCGGTAACCGTTGATGATTATATTATTTATCTATTCCATTTTTCGGTTGTTAACTTCTGCTCAAACTAAACTGTTTAGGGTTATTATTTCCTTTAACGGAATTTCGAGCGGTGGCGCGAACATACCCCGTTGCTTGCAGCGGGGTGCGCCAGCGCAACTTTGATTTTAACACGATTTGTTATTCTGCAAGTTTATTGAGTTAAATCTCTTTTATTACAATGATTTTAAAGGAATTTTAAAGCCGCTTAAATATTTTTAATGAACTATTTTCTGTAAAAGCTTTTTCTTTTTTCAAATTTTTTCTCTTTGAATAACACTATAGTAATAATAATATCATTGAGAATTCTAAGTCTACCTATCTTGACTTTTCATTACTTAAAGTATTCTTTCTTAGTTCAAACTCTCTTAATGACTTTTCCTCATGGATTTAACTTGGTTCAATAGAAATTTTACTTTTAGAGCCAGGTTTCATGCAGATTGCTGGATGACCTGCTGGATAATATCTCCAACGATAATATCCTATGTAATAACTTCATAGATACTGAAGTATATGTTTCTGAAAAGGCTATATATATCAAGATTTTGGATGTTACAACAGAATATTGAATTTTAATACACAAACACGAGGAAAATAAATAATCCCTTATCCTTCAAAGTCCATGTAATAATTCAGTTCCAAGATATTATATTATAAAACAAATTCTTAAATGTTTTAGCTCAAATGTAAACTATTTGCCAGATTATATAATTTAGAATATACAATTTTTGAAAATATCTCAAGAGAAATAAAATATATAAAAAAAGAATTAAATGTATCTTTCTTCTATTATTTGCACAGTCTAGACGGACTATAACCTTAGTATTGGATCATAGTCTCACATGCAGGTGCCCTAAACTCAAATATAAAAAAGTATAGATAAAACTCAAAACACTAGCATAATATCTAAAACAAGAATTATAGAGTTTTAAGCAAACTTCAACTGACAAATTCATCCGATCTCAAAAATGTTTTTGTAAAGGGTGATCGATTACAACTTAAAGCTTATAGTTTACAAGTTTGCGTATAATCTAATATAGGCTGGTATACATCTTCTCTATTATAGTAGGTTTGGTATACGTTCTCTATTATAGTAGGCTTGGTATACGTTCTCTATTATAGTAGGCTTGGTATACGTTCTCTATTATAGTAGATTTGATATATGCCTTCTTTAATTATGGTAAGCGTAGTATACGTACATCTAAGCCGACATACGGACATTTGCCGCTCGAGAAGTAGAGCTAGTGTTCTTTTGACTATACGTTTCTATATTTCAACTTGGGTAACAATAAGCTTAACTCTTTAATCTGTTTACTTGTCTTTTACCTGTAATGGATTTTTTCTTTCTGAATTCTCTTCTCACCCTACAAAGGCTTATATATTAGATGTGCCATCTAAACGCAAAGTACATCCGAGATAGAAATTTCATGCGTTTTAGTGCTTGAAATTATCTAATCAGATCAATGTGATGCTTAATGCTAACATCCTGGAAATTTCCGGGAGAAAAGGTTTTCTACCGTTTTACGGGAGATTTCCTGCATTGAAGATAAATCCAGTGAGAAAAGTCGGATCACATGAGTGTCAAAGGGCCAATGCTTTGAAACGCCCGCTTTCGGCGCCTTGACGGTGCCTAAAATCGCACGAAACTGTTCAGGTTTTCGATGAGTTGCGGTTGCAGTTACTGAATACTGAAGTTTCAAATCAGGGAACTGAATTTAAAGTCAGATTACTGAATACTGAAGTTTCAAATCAGGCTAGTAATGTTTCAAATCAGGGCCGGATGCCTGGATTTGGGTCTGCCAGGATCGTAAAATCGATCCTTTAAGAGTATGCTCCTGCTAGACAAGCTGGGAAGAGGATCAGATATTTGCAGATGCCTGAAGGAATTAGGGTACCAGAAGCGGTAAAGCTCTGGTCTGCTCGAGGCGTAACTGCCAGGCAGGTCTGAAAGACGTCCCTCCCCCACCTGGTAGCGTTCGGGGAATCCAGTGCATTTTTCTTTTGCCACTTAGGTTGAGCTGACCGGAGGGGCTGGTATTTCAATTGAAATTTACGGAGTAGAAATATGGCAAGCATACACCGACCAAAACGAGGTTCCCTCGCATTCAGTCCGCGCAAAAGGGCAAAGAGCCACATTCCACGGTTCAGGTCCTGGCCGGAGGCTACTGGTGAACCAAAGCTACAGAGTTTTGCAGGGTACAAGGTGGGCATGACCCACGTGATCATGGTTGATGACACTAAGAATAGCCTTACCCAGGGTATGGAAATCTCCGTGCCTGTTACTGTTATCGAAACTCCTGCAATAAGGGTCGCAGCCATCCGTGCTTACGCAGAAGACAGCACCGGAGAAAAGGCAATTGCTGAGGTATGGGCCGCAGATCTGGATCCTGAACTTAAGCGCAGGATCCCTATACCAGCAGCCGAGAACATGGCCGAAACCCTTGGGAATATTGGAAATATGATAGAAGAAGGCAAGGTAAGTGACATCAAGGCAGTTACCTATACCCTGCCAAAGAGCCTTACCGGAGTCCCTAAAAAGACCCCAGACATCATGGAATCCGGAATTAGTGCCAGAGATCTCAGTACCAAATTCGAGTACGCAAAATCAATTCTCGGCACTCTTGTAAGCGTCACAGACGTTTTCAAAACCGGAACACTTGTTGACACGGCTGCTATTACTATCGGAAAAGGTACACAAGGCCCAGTAAAGCGCTGGGGTATCCAGCTCATGAAGGGTAAACACTCCAGGCAGGGCAGCCTTAGACAGGTCGGTACCCTTGGAGGTTTCAACCCTCGCCACGTTAACTGGAGAGTCCCACAGATGGGTCAGACAGGATACCACCAGAGAACCGAGTTCAACAAGCGCATCCTTAGGATCGGGTCCGATGGGGAAGAAGTCACTCCAGAAGGAGGCTTTATAAACTACGGCCTTGTCCGTGGAGACTATGTGTTGATTAAAGGCAGTGTTCCAGGACCTTCAAAAAGGCTTATAAGACTTAGAGATCCGATCAGGGCTAAGAAAGCCGATCTTGGCGAACCGAATATCCTTCACATAAGCAGGGAATCCAAGCAGGGGTGAAGTGAAATGGCTACAGCAAAAACAATAGACCTCACAGGGAAGGTTGTCAGGGAGATTGAGCTTCCCGATGTGTTTGATGTGGATTACCGCCCTGACCTGATTAAAAAGGCAGTGCTTGCGGCACAGGCAAACAGGCTTCAACCCTATGGTCCCCGTCTCTACGCAGGCATGGAAACTTCCGCAAGAGGCTGGGGTTCAGGGCGAGGCACATCCCATGTTCCAAGGCTCGTAAACAGCAGCAGAGCTGCAAGAGTTCCTCATGCAAGAGGCGGAAGAAGAGCTCACCCACCAAAACCGGAAGCTGACAGAAGCGAGAAAGTCAACACCAAGGAACGCCGCTATGCAATCCGCTCCGCAATCGCAGCAACAAGGGACCCGACTCTCGTAAGCCTGAGAGGCCATATCTTTGAAGCCGAACTTCCAATTGTTACGGAGAACGCTCTTGAAGACCTGGACAAAACAAAGCAGGTAATAGAATTCCTGCAGGCTATCGGAGTCTATGAAGACGTGCTCAGGGCAAAATATGGAAGGCATATCAGAGCCGGCCGCGGAAAGCTAAGAGGCAGGAAATACAAGCACAAAAAGAGCATCCTTATTGTTGCAGGGGAAAATGCCCCTATCCTGAAGGCTGCAAGAAATCTCTCAGGAGTAGACATTGCAACAGTGGACTCACTTAATGCCGAACTGCTCGCACCTGGCACTCACGCAGGACGCCTAACTATCTGGACAGAATCCGCAGTTGAGAAACTGGAGGGTGCATTCCAATGAGTTCAATCAATTATCCTTTTGTTACTGAAAAAGCGATGATGCTGCTTGATGAAAACAAGCTTCAGTTTATCGTGGATACCAGGTCAAACAAAAAGCAGATCGTAGAAGATGTTGAAAAACTGTACGGGTTCAGAGTAAAATCCGTGCGAACCATGACCACCATGAAGGGCACGAAAAAAGCAATCCTGACATTCGAAGATCCTGAATCTGCACACGAGATTGCAACCCGGATAGGACTTATGTGAGGTGTGATGTATGGGTAAAAGAATCATATCACAAAACAGGGGTAGAGGTACTCCGACCTATAGAGCTCCTTCTCACAAGTACAAGGCAGAACTGAGGCATCCTCGCGTTGACGAGAATACGTCGATTCAGGGGAAAGTAATTGATCTCGAGCACGACCCTGCTCGCTCAGCTCCTATAGCAAAAGTTGCCTTTGAAAATGGGGAAGAACTTCTCCTGCTTGCTTCAGAAGGGGTTGCAGTAGGGAGCACAATCGAGTGTGGAGACGATGCCGATGTCCAGCCAGGAAATATAGTTCCTATAGGAAAGGTGCCTGAAGGTTTCTTTATCTGCAACATCGAGTCAAAGCCAAATGATGGCGGCAGATTCGTGCGTTCTTCCGGTGTATACGCAACTGTCGTAACCCATGAGCCTAACAGGACTGCAGTGTCAATGCCTTCAGGTAACATTAAATGGTTTAATCCGAAATGCAGAGCAGTTGTCGGTATCGTTGCAGGAGGAGGCCGGGTGGACAGGCCGTGGCTCAAAGCCGGGAAAAAGTACCACAAAATGAAAACAAGAGCTGCAAAGTATCCCAGGGTTTCAGGAGTTGCCATGAACCCGCGTGACCACCCATTCGGTGGAGGTGCATGGAAGCATCCGGGCAAGCCTACAACAGTTAGCAGAAACGCTCCGCCTGGAAGGAAGGTCGGACTGATTGCAGCTAGAAGGACCGG
>DUGT01000148.1:0-3195 GCA_013331275.1 Methanosarcina sp.
AAAGGTTATTTCAGGCAAATTCTTGACTCTTCCGGAAACCAAATCGAACACACCGAAGAGTGGAATCCTGCACAGTTTATGACACTTCTTCCAGAAGAGGCAAGCGTAAGAATCCAAAATAGAGATGTTAAAATCAAGGCCTGGCTATACAATTATAAAAGCCTTACAGGAGGCTGTGTACCTATTATTTTCCTTGATACCGATGTTGAGGGAAATGACTATGAGGATCGCAGAATCACGGATTTTCTCTATGGGGGAGACCAGCGCTACAGGCTCAAGCAGGAAATAGTACTTGGGATAGGGGGGGTAAGAATGCTTGATGCATTGGGCTTCAAGCTTAGGAAGTACCACATGAACGAAGGTCACTCAAGCCTGCTCGGCCTGGAACTCCTGAGATGTAACGGCATTGACCCTGTGAAAGTCAAAGAGCTATGTATTTTTACAACACATACCCCTGTTGAAGCAGGGCATGATAAGTTTGATTACGGGCTTGTAGAAGAACTCATCCAGGACAAAAACTGTGTGGATGTCCTCAGAAGATTCGGAGGAACCGATCGCTTTAATACAAGCCTTTTTGCCCTTAACCTGTCAAACTATGTCAATGGAGTCACAAAGAGGCACAGTCTGATCTCAAGTGAACTCTTTCCGGGCTACAAAATCCAGGCAATCACAAACGGTGTCCATTCATATACCTGGACTTCTCCTTATTTCAGGAAACTTTACGACCGCTACCTGCCTGGCTGGGCAAACGAACCCGAACTTCTGGTAAGAATAGATGGAATTCCGGACACTGATATCTGGGAAGCTCATTGGAACGCAAAAAAAGCCCTTATTGATGAAGTGAACAAAAGGACAGGTGTGGGTATGGATTACGAGACCCTGACAATTGGCTTTGCACGGCGCATGACCGCATACAAACGAGCAACCCTGGTCTTATCTGACCTTGAAATGCTCAAAAAAATAAACAGACGGGGCAAAATTCAACTTATTTTTGCAGGCAAAGCTCATCCGAATGACGGAGCCGGAAAACAGCTTATCAGGGATATCTTTAAAAATATTGGGATTTTGAGAGAAGAAATAAAGATTGTTTTTCTGGAAAATTATGATATGGATCTTGCCGCGAAAATGGTTTCCGGGGTCGATCTCTGGCTGAACACACCTACTCGCCCTTATGAAGCCTCCGGTACGAGCGGTATGAAAGCTGCCCATAATGGAGTTGTAAACTTCAGCGTGCTGGACGGATGGTGGATTGAAGGCTGGATTGAAGGCGTAACAGGATGGGCAATTGGTCCTCAGCCCGAAGAAAAACTTTCCGCAGAAGAAGCAAAAGCAGCAGAACTCAGCGACCTTTACAATAAGCTGTATTATGTTATAATCCCCATGTACTACAACCGCAAAGATGAGTGGATTAAGCTAATTAACAATTCAATAGGTATGATAGCTTATTATTTCAATAGCCATAGGATGATGAGGCGTTATGTCACACACGCATACCTGTAAGTCTAATCACCTTTTATGGAAACTCGACAGCTTGAGTTTTATTTCCATTTTTTTGGGGGAGGGAGAGAAGTAAGTAAAGCTTTTGTCGATTATTGCATAATCTACCAATACTCTTTTCGAGATTCTCTTGACAAAATAAACCCCATATTTCTTAAGTTTGCTTAAGAAAGGTTTTTGGTTCCGATAACCTAGACATTTTCATAAGCTTGCTTAAGAAAAGATTTTGATTCCGATAATTAGGCAACCGTTTTCAGGTAATATTACTTTTCAGGTAATATTTCTTTTCAGGTAATGTTACTGTTGTTGCCTTTCTTCAGCTTGAGTATATTTAAGGATATAAAACCGATCAAGTGCTATTATTTCGATTAGCACATATACTCAGAAACTATTCTCATAAATTACTTTTCTGCTACTTTTATATCTGAGTCAACTATTTTTATAATAATCTTTGTATATATGTAAATAAATAAAAATTTGTTCGAACTATTATTAACAATTATATTGCAAAGATTGCATATGGAGCAAAAGAATGGATAGTGCAGGCAGTTTGGCAAAAGCCATAGAGAAAAAACAGGAACTGGCAGAAAGAGAAGATGAGCTTACGAGAAAAGCAATTGAAGATTCTGTCAATGATAAGCTTCAAAAGCGCTTAAAAGAAATTCCGAATAGGGAGTTTTTGGAAGCTTTAAGGGATGAGAGAAACCTGTATATATGCTTAAAAATGCCAACGTTTGAAAACAAGTTAACAAGTGTCGGAAAAATGTACACTGAAGCTGTTAATAAAATATTACAACAACAAAACGAAAAGAACCCTGACTGCTTACTGGAAATTGAAACTAATAAAACTACTGTTAATTATATATTAAGATCAAAGAAAAGAAAAGATTGTGTAGGCAATTTTATGAATACTTTTGTCATTCAAATAATTGGAAAAGAAACCCCGGAAAAGCTAACCAAAACAGTATGATGCGCTTAACTAAAACAATATGAAGTGAACTAAAACAGTATAACACGTTTAGATATGAAAAGGTTTTTCCGAGGAAGAAACGCACAATCCAGATTCAAGGAAGAGTATATTCTTTAATATTCCATTATCTTTGTAAATAGTTTCAAGATCGCATTAAAACTAAAAATTTGACAATCTCAGAGAAATAGAGATTATAAGTTAGGCAGTGGATGAGTTGGACAGTGGATGAGTTAGACAGCGAGATTAATTATCTCACTATCTAACCAGATTTATCTCCTTGTATATCGAAAGGCTCCAAGCAGCCCGACAATAAAGTAAATCACTCCAAACCCAGGCATACCATTAGTTTTTTCCTTCTGCTCAGGAGTATGTTCAATATCAACTGCCATATTTTGAGTGTTATTTTCTGAATTTTCGATTTCAGGTTCAGACAGTATTTCAACCACTCTTTCTTTCTCTGCAACTTTTCCTGTTATTGCAAAGAACGAGAATCCCGGTGTTTCTGCCGTGAAGTACAGATATTTAGTATCTTTCTTTAATAATTTCACAGGCAGTTGTGACCATTTTTTGTCGCTGTACCTGTTTAGAGTAATTGAATTCTGTTCTATCTTTTTATCCTGCAGCCAGGTTTTTTCAACCTTGAAGCACACTACGGGCTTTTCAATATTTTCTTCGGTTGCAAACCCACTATTTCCTACCCAGAGATTGAAGTACTTATATACCTCACC
>DUGT01000148.1:3378-13726 GCA_013331275.1 Methanosarcina sp.
ACATACACAACACAGGTTGCATTGTTTGTAAAATCAAATACCACAGGCTTTCCGTTTGTAACTTGTGCCTTTGAGAGTTCCTTGACCTGGACGTTAGTTTGAGGTTCAGGAGAGCCACCTGCTCCACCGCCCCCGCCGCCTCCGCCTCCGCTGTCGTGGCTGCTTTCTTCACTTGAACCATCGCTTCCGCTGTTTGGACCCCCGTTTTCACATGCGGTTATTGTAGCTGTCTTTGAAGTGCTCCCGTTGGCGTTACTTACTACAAGAGTAACATCATATGTTCCTGTTGAAAAATAAGTATGCATCGGGTTCTGCTCAGTCGAATTCGATCCATCTCCAAAGTTCCAGTTCCATGAAGCTGGAGATCCGGTACTGGTGTCAGTGAACTGAATGGTCAACGGGATATTTCCACTCGTTATATTGGGATAGAAACTGGATAACGGAGGTTTTGTCGATACTGTTATGTAATTAGTTTTTTGAGTAGAGTTTGATCCTTTGCTATTCATCACTTTCAACGTAACAGTGTAAACTCCATCACTTGAGTACACATGTACCGGATTTTTGTCTGCGGAGGTATTTCCGTCCCCGAAATTCCAGGACCAGGAATCTGGAAGTCCGGTTGATATGTCCTTAAACGCTATATTTAGCGGCCGAGATCCTTCTGTACAATTACTGGTGAAATCAGCAGATGGAGGTGTCGCCTGAATAACCTTAATCGTTTGAACCATTGAATCGGTTGAAACTTCATTTGCTACTGTTAGGTTAACCTTATAAACTCCTGGTGTTGCATATGTGTGAACAACATTTGCAGTACTGCTCGCAGGCGAATTATCACCAAAGTCAAGTAGTTCAGTGGCCTGGTTGATGCTGTGATCCATAAACGTCACGTTTTCCCCGGCAAATAGATTATTTCGGGAAATCGTGTAATTTGCAGTTACTTTGGAGAATCTGGGTACCTGTTTCCAGGACGAATTTCCAAGCTCTCCCATAAGATAAAAGGTTCCACCATTTTGATAGGTATGATTTAAAATTGAGTCGAGTCTTGACGTAGAAGTTTGGTATGGCCCTGTAACATTTGGAGTAATTGCATGCCCGAATAACACAAGTACGCTCCCAGTCCTTATTGCACGATCGATACCATACTCGATAGATGGTAGACTGGCACCAATTGACTGGTCATCGATTTCCACACCATACAGAAGTTGAGTATCGTCCCAGTTGTAATAAGCCAGGGTTGTTTCATTTATGTTTCCATTTATTATCGTAGGAGTTCTCGTTCGGAGTGTTCGGAAGTATGGAGCTACTGCTGCATCGGAAACTGAATTTCTACTTGAATAAGGATATGCGAAGGTACAAGCCGGGCAACCATAACGGGTAATTTCAACGATATTCGGAAATATTTCCTGGTTTAACCATGCTTCAGGAGTATTGCCCTTTAGAAATTGAACTGAATCTACATGATTATTCCCATGCAAAGCTATTTCCCAACCAGCCAAATGCAATGCGTTCAGTTCTTTTAATTCAATTTCAGCTTGCCTTCGATTACTTACATTATTTACGTTTATAGTACACTTGGCATTATATTTCTGGAAAATCGACAAGTATTCATAACACGATTGAATATGCCCTGAATCGTCCCAGGATAAAGCAATGCCTCCGGGTTTGCTTAAATTCTTTACACTGCGAAGGTCATTCTCATATAAATCTAAAATTTCGGATGAACTCAATGTCCTATTATATAAATAAAAAGCATATATTGCCCCGTTTAGCCCATATGCAGTGTCAGAGGATGAGCCTATCGTCCAATTTTCCGCTATATAGCTCGGGCCTAAAGCTGCAGCCGTATAATTCACACCTTCTCCATTAGCAAGTCCGTTAATGTAAAGCTGAGCGTGAGAACCATCGTATGTCACAACAGCTTCATAATCCGTATCAGCCTGTATGCGAGTTGCACTTGAGCCGTGAATGTTCTGTCCATCTGCATAAACTTCATATGTAAGCAGGGAATTCGTATGGTCAATACTGATTCTGAACGCAGTATTTCCTTTGGAAACCAGGTATGTATTACGAGCCGGATTGCTTGAATCGTAACGGAAAAAAACCCCAAACGTTATATGCGGGTCAGTAAATGCCAGTTCTTCATTATTAGGTATTGTTATCCGGCTTTGTCCGTTAAATTGTCTTGCTGTTTGTGCGGTTGGCAGAATAAAGGTTGTACTGCCATTATTTACACCATTATTTCCGTGTCCTGAATTGTCAACTATAATATTTCCAGTATCTTCAGACCAGTTATAATACACAAGTTGATTTGCATCTGCATGAGCACTGCCGACCAGACCAGTTATTAATACAAGAAATAAGCCATATTTCACATATGTCTTAAAATTGTAAAATTTCATTATGTCAGACCTCTTTAATGAAGACAATATTAATTTTTTTCCTCATTTTCAGGATTGAGAAGCCTATTTTTCCATTCTGGTGAAAAATTGCGTATTTTAATAAACAACTTAGAATTTCCTAAGAATTTTTCCATTTTACTTGCCCTGAATCCTTTGTTATTTTGCCATAGTTTCTTCACTATTCTTTAGTATTGTACCTGGTATACCTGGTATAAGTCTCGTACCTGAGCTCGTAAATGTTCAAAAAATATATTTTAACTGGAAGATTTAATTTAATAAAAACTCATATAGTATTATTCATACAGTTGGATTTGAGAGGGCAATCTAATTAGTAAATCATCTAAATAATAGACAGTTTAAGTATTATTTAACAGTTGCGTTACAACTTTTTAATACTCATATTTAAGTTTGCTATGCTCATAGCGGTTGTTGCTAATGATTTTACTATAAAAGTCGATGCGTGTTTGAAAGTATCTGCTGTGAAAAAAATATATTCTTAAGCGTGAAAATTTGCATTAAATTGCCCGATCACGTACTAACCCTGTCAGCATGGAAAAACAGAAATTATTACTAAAAAACGACGTGATTATCTCAAATAAAGAAATAAAAAAATAAGAAATAGATGAATAAAGATATAAAAAATAGGAAAATAAAAAATAAAAAATAAAGAAATAAAAATGAATATATAAATATGTAAATAAATATATAATTTAGTTAGCAAAAATTAATATTAGGGCTTCCACTGTCAATAATAACTAACTTTAACCACATTGGACAATTTAATTATACGAGAATAACATAATTAAGTTTAAGTTTTAAAATATTTGTCAAAAAATGTTATTAAAATTTACAATGTGGAGAATTATATGAATAAAAAAGTTATTCGCAATACTGTTGTGTTTATTGTCCTTGTCATTCTCAGTGGGTGGATAGGTGTTCTTGTAGACTCTACCCTTCCAGAGCAAACTCAAGGTGATTCTCCTGGTATGGGGATATGGTTGGTATTGCCTATGTTGTTTGCAGTTTCAATCACTATACTCTCAAAGGGCAGCTGGAAAGATTTCGGTTTCAAGCCGAATTTCAAAGGAAACATAAAATGGTATTTGATTGCTGCTTTGATTTTTCCTGTTATAACACTAATCGTTCTGATAATTGGAGCTACAACAAGATGGATTGATTTATCAGCCTTTGACCTCAGACCTTTTATTTTGTTGTTTTCCAGTACTCTGTTAATCAATTTTATTATAGATATTTTTGATGGGACTCCTTTACATGGATATCTAACTTCACAGCTCCTAAAACTAAATTTTAATGATTGGAAAATATATCTCATTGTTGGTGGTCTCTGGGGAATATGGCATGCTCCATATTATCTGGTATTTTTACCCGAAGCAGATATACAATCAGTGCTACCGGTTAATCGAGCTATATTTTTTGTTATTTCTGTCGCAACAATGGTATGCTGGGCGGTGATGTTTATTGAGCTCTTTAGGATAACAAAGTCAATTTGGCCGGGTGTTATACTACATATGGTAGAGGACTCCCTAATAAATCCTTTAATTATATTGGGTTATGTCAGTATTGCAGCAGGAAAAGAGATTCTTATTTCACCAATCAATGGAATTATTACTACAACTCTTTACTTATTAATTGGGCTTGGAATAAGAGCTTATAGAAGACAGGCAAACCAAATAACGTTTTACGAATCAAAGGAGGAAAGAAGTTTTCCTCATTAAAAAAGGAAAGAGTTTTTTTTATTTAATTATTTCAAGTTCTTTACCCAACGAGCCATGAGCAAAAACCCATGAAGAGAATAATCCTCGTTTTTAATTTTTAGAAGTTCATTTTTCTCCAGAGCCAGGCTTTTTAACCCTTGTGCGTGAAGCTTCAGCATTTGCTTTGAGTCCCTTACTCTCCCATAAATCAGCTGCAATTTTAAAAGCGTTTTCTGCCCCTTTAGGGTTCCCAAGTTTCCAGAAAACTCTTCCTTTATCATACCAGGCTTCAGAAAAGTCAGGCTTCTTCCTGATTGCCATTTCGAAAGCGTGTAGAGCTTCTTTTTCAGAGCCGGTTTCAAAAAGTACTTTTCCTCTAAGATACCAGGCCTCTGCGTTATCGGGCTTTTCCTCAAGGGCCTTTTCAAAAGCCTCTCTGGATTTTTCAAGTTCTCCAAGTTTTAAATGCAGCTTACCTTTCTCAAACCAGATACCTGCATCCTCGGGGTTCATTTCCAGAGATCTTTCAAGTTCTTTCAGTTTTTCTTCGTACTTAAGCACCAGAACAAGCACAGCTTCCTTTCCTTCCCAGGCATTTTTCTGTACCGGGTTAAGGGAAATGGACCTCTCGAAAGCTTCAAGTGCCTGCCTGAGATGCTCGAGTTTTACCAGTGCAAACCCGGTATTGGTCCAGAGCCCCGGATGATCCGGATTTATCCTTGAGGCACTTTCAAACATCTCAAGAGCCTCTTCATAGCGTTTGAGTTTTAGCAGGGTGTTTCCTTTATAAAACAAAGCTGGAAAATGCCTGTGGTTTTCAGAAAGTACTGTGTCGAAAGCCTCAAGTGCAAGCCTGAGCTTGCCCTGCCTGTAAAGGGTTACTCCTTCCTCATAGAGACTCCCAGCACTTTTCGGGTTATTTTCTTCAGGACTTTCATCTTCAAGACAACTTTTCCTAAGTCCGGTTTCTGAAAGGTATCTGAAATCCGGGGAGGTCTCTGAACCAGGCCTCGAATCGAGGTATATGAATTCTTCTTTTGGCACAAAAGACTTACAAATCCATCCTGGTTCAATTTTTCTGTTTGTAATAACACAGTATCCGTTAACGTGCTTGGAACAGACCTCACAGCAGTAGATTCTTCTTTCCAACCGGTACCGAATCTGATCAAGTTCAGTTGTAACCAGCCCCTCGTTTAGCCGTGCTTTGAAAGTCTCGTACGGTATGTTTTTAATCTTGATATAAACTGTTGAAGGGGCAGGTGGATCCCATTCCGAAGGGTTTGAAGTCGATTTTTTGCAAATCATAGTTCTGGCAGGAATTTTTTATGGATTTTTTCCGGAAATTTTTCGTTTTTTGGAAGCTTCTTTTTTACTGGATATGTTCCTTTATTCAAAGTTACGCATCGAAGTTAAATGCTTGTCTCAGATTAGAGATTAATAGATTAAATTTTTTACTGCGTCTCATTTGTGGAGGATCCAGTCCCTGAGGTGGAACTATTGAGTTTTGTCTCATTAGTCGATGAGGGTTGTTCTTGCGTTGAAGTTGACGTATTAGAGTTAGAGTCAGTTTTTTGAGAAGAAGATGCAGAAGACTCCTGTACGAGTACGACTTTGGTAGCCTCCGTGCTTCCGAACTCATTTGTAGCTGTTAGAGTATATGTCGTGGTTTTACTGGGAGATATGCTCTGGCTGCCAGTTAAACCTACGGTTCCTATTCCGGGTTTGATCGAAACTTTTGAGGCACCAGAGACTCTCCAGACAAGTTTTGAGCTCTCTCCTTCCTCAATGGTATCCGGATTCGCGTTAAACGAGCTGATAGATGGAAGGCTTTCTTTAGATGTTTGGTTCTCCTGAAGTGCCGAATCATTTTGTGATGTCTGGCTTTCCTGAGATGCCTGATTATCTTTGGAAGCCTCATTGTCGTTAGAAGCCTGATTATCTTCCGATGTAGGATTTTCCTTAGCCGATGAACTCTCCTGAGACGTCAGACTTTCTTCCGTAGACGGAAGATTTGATGCGGAAACGTTTTCGGAGGAGGCAGCATTTTCTTCAACTGCAACAATACAGTAAGATTCATCTTCTTTCTCACCGTTTGAAGCTGTAAGTTTGTATGTCGTAGTGCCGGTAGGAGACACACTCAATGTTCCGGTAGGTTCTACAACTCCTATATCAGGTTCAATAGTGACATTCGAAACCCCTGAGACATGCCAGTTCAGGATTGCACTCTCGCCTGGTGCTATGGTATCAGGGCTTGCATCAAACGAGCTGATGAGAAGAGGCTCTTGAGACCCATTATTAACCGTGACCGTGCAGAGCGCTACTTTTTCATTTCCTTTACCATTCGCTATCAATTTATAGGTTGTAGTCTCTAAAGGGGATACAGAAATGGATCCATTTGAACTTACAGGTCCTATACCAGGCTCTATTGTAATATTGTCAGCTCCAGAAACTTCCCAGTGCAAAACTGATGATCCTCCGGATCCGATAATTTCCGGGCCTGCGTCAAAATTGCTAATTCCTACTGCAGCTGCAGGAAAAAGAGCTTTTAGGGCAATAGCTATACTCAGTATGGTACCTAATAATTTTAGAAGTTCTGGTAATGAATTCCACATTGACTTAACTCGTTTCCAGATTGAATTATTACTATCCTCTTTATCCATAATCAAACTCCGTACCTATAAATTAAACCAAAAAACCATACATGGCAGGTTGAAAAATAACGTTTTTCAGAAATTTTACCTAAAACATTAAGTTACACAGTCAATTCTTTTTTGGATTGCAGTTGAGATATATCTCATAGTTTAATAATATATATATTTATTAATTTTGGGATATATTTTCAAGAAGTTGGATGAAAGGATCGAACTTAAAGATTAAAGCTAAGGATTCAACTTAAGATTTCAACTTGAGAATTTTTCAATTTACTGCCAAAACTACGTTGTAATCTTCAAAAGAGAATGTCTGCAAGTTAAATTATTTATATTTGCCATCAATATATTTTATAAAAAACTATTATTCTGCCATTGATAATAAAAAAGTGGTTATATGAACTCTTACTGCAAAAAAACCCATGGAGTTCCAGCGTTGTTCTCTTTTTTCATTCCTGGTCTGGGACAGCTCGTAAAAGGACAGGTATCCAAAGCAGTTGGCATCTGGGCAGCTTTGTTAATCAGTCTTTTTATGAGCGTCATCGGAATCGGACTCTTAATTGGAACAATTGTCTGGATAGCACAAATATACGATGCCTATAATGCATGAAAAATAGGTTGAGAAACTTTTATTATAAATGTTAATTTGTTTTAGAGGATGCTTAACTCGTGTTAGAAAGTATACTTTTAGAGAAAATATTTAAAAACAAAAATTTTTATATTGAAGGGAAAGGTCTTTTTATGTTAAACAATTTATATCCATCCTCTTATTAAGTACTTAAAGAAGGTAAGTTCTATGAACTATTGCAGAACGCACGGAATTCCAGCCTTATTTTCGTTTTTCTTTCCTGGCCTGGGCCAGCTTGTAAAAGGACATCTGTTCAAGGCATTAGGCATCTGGATAGCCTTCATTATCACAGGGGCAATGCACATTTTCGGGGCTGGATTTTTATTATGGCCGCTTATATGGATCTGGCAGCTCTATGACGCCTACAATGCCTGAATAAAACAAATTTGAGAGCAATCTCAAAAGGATAATCTTTAAAGAATAATCTTTAAAGGATAATCTTTAAAGGATATTCTGTAAAAGATAATCTGTAAAAGACAAAACGAGTGTATAGTAAGCTAAATTACTTAGCTATACATCAAATTTTTTATAAAACTTCAAGGATGCACCCCTATTTTTTCAATTGTTCTCTATAAGTTAGCCTTATTTGATTAAGCCTAATCTGCCTATTTTCAGTTTGCCTATTTTCAGCTTGCTATCATATCTATCAATATCTGTAAAATCAATAGCATCAAAAACGAGAAAGGTATCAGGAAGCTAGTTTTACAATATGCAGCCAAATAATTTTTAAATGTGTTAAAATGTGTTAATACCTGCGTACCATCTCCTCCTGCCATTCTGTCTCCGGCCATCCTCTAAAGCCTCTGAGCTTGTTTATATCATCCAGATAGTTTATCACTTCATTAGCCTGAAAACCAAGACCCTTAAGCACACATCCAAGAACGGTTCCGGTTCTGCCTATACCTCCCACGCAATGGACAACAATGCCTTTTCCTGCATCCATTTCTGTTAATATTATATCAGTTGCCTTTCTGACAAGCCATTCAAGTGTATCAGGATCATACGGATAATTACCATAATGCAGGTCTTCTAATTCTGCAGAAAAGAGAACCTCAAGAGGATACGGATTATAAGATACTTCTGGATCACAAAGACAGACAACACTTGAGAAACCTGCTTTCCCTATTTCCCCCCAGGGCGTGTGTACTCTGGGATAAGACATACCAGCTAGAGGTACAGGCTCCTTAAGAACTACGTAAAAATTCATTGGGACGCGGATGCCTTCTATTGCAGGCATCGCCATAGGACTCAGTAAAGAAGACGCCATGTTAAGAATATGAGGTTAGAAGATATAAATTTCGTTTAAAGAGTCGAACATATGAGTATAAGTGAAACAGTAAAGGTAGTTACTCAATATAAAATAGTCAAATAAACTACTCAATACAAGACTGTATAAAAAAACAAATTTGTATAGAAAAAAATGACTTCTGTAGAAAAAGAAAAATACCCCCCACTATCACCCTCTACTGTTTTTTCACACTACTGTTTTTCACTTTTCATCGTTTTTCAGTTAAGGCATTTACTCCCTTTATGCGACCTTGATATATCCAACCACGGATTTAGTGCCGCAATAGGTATCGTTTTTCTCTGTTAAGGTAACGGTATATTGTCCTGAGCTGTTATACGTATGCACAGGGCTCTCTTCCGTCGAATTCGTCCCGTCTCCAAAGTCCCAGTTCCATGATATAGGCGATCCTGAACTGTTATCAGTGAAAGCGACTTTCAGTGGTGCATTTCCTGAAGTCGGAGACGCAGAAAAATCAACTTTCTGAAGGTTCGAATCAAGAGAATCCATATGTAAATCGTCATTCAGCAGATCATTGAACAAGTCGTCTGAATTATCAACGTTGTTGAAGTTCTTGTTTATGAACCCGTTGAACCAGTTGTCCCATATACTCCTGTCATTCGAGATAAAAGGCCTCAAATTGTTTATTTCATTGGACAGAAATGGAACATCTGACAGCCATTGATTAGCCTCATTTGAAACTATCTAAACATTTTTGGAAGTTGAAACGTTGGATGCATAAATATTCACACTATCTACACTTCCATTATCAGTGCTATTGTCATAATGCCACACGACTTTGCTACTGTAGACAATAGGAGAGGACTGCGAGGATGATTCATTAATTACTGTCCCATTACCTGTCATAACCTGAGTCTGAGTAACAATTACCGGACCATTCTGATCACTCGATGCCGATGCAACGGATAAAGCAGAAACTGAAAAGGATAAAATAAGGGCTGTTGAAGCTAAAAGTACATACAACTTTTCCCTATTTTTCATTTTTTATTGCCTTCTTTGTATTTCATTTATCCTTATTGATTGTTTTTCATGGGACTTACAGCCGCTGAGAGAAAAATCAAAGCATTAGACTTTTAATTGTCTTGACCACAAGAGTATGACAGATACTCTTGTGCTTGATTTTACTTCTCAAACGTGTAAGTCTTGTACCATTAATTCTTTCTTATTTATAATTATTATCTGGCTGTCAGTTGTACATTGATGATAAAAAGCGTGCTGAAATGCATATGTATGAGTTATAGAATAAGTTTATCAATTTGATAAAAATGGCAGGAAAAACTGAATTGAGAAGTTAAATAAGTAGGCTTAGACTTCACAAGCCGCAAATATCTGAGAATTACAAGCCACAAGAATGGGTCTTGAAAAAGAATAAATGACACACGAATCATAAGTAGCCTGTGCTTAAGATTTAGTTTTTAGAATTCCTTCTGTAATACTCTTCAATATTTTCTTCGACTTCTTCACCCCACCACTTTTTCAGTTCCTGAACTGCAGTACTCCTGACATCCCAACGATCATCGCTCGTGGCCCTCTGTTTTATAAATTTGATTGTTTCAGGGTCATCATGCCACCCACAAGCGAGTTCCTGAACTGCAGTACTCTTGACATTCCAACGATCATCGTTCGTGGCCCTCTGTTTTATAAATATGATT
>DUGT01000213.1:0-5707 GCA_013331275.1 Methanosarcina sp.
TAATTCCGTTCTAAATTTTGCTTCAACTGGTAATCGATTCCAGCGTGCATCTCTTACTGTACTTCTAATTGTTCAAATTTTAAAGTTACATAAGGTCTCTTGTTGTACACCACTGGACGAGTTCTTCAAATGATTCAAACTCTCCTCTAAATCTTTGATGTGTATCAAACTATTTCTCCAGTTTTCCATTGAAGATGAAATAATCAATCACTGAGTAAATAAAAAGTGGAAAATCAGCGGAGATATTCAGACATCGATGAAAAACAAACTCAAATTTCTATATGAAATTGGAAGAGAAGAACAGATAGGAATGTACCTGAGAAACCAGAATATCAGAAAGGAAAAATAAGGGAAAATGTTGATCAAAAAAGAGAAGAAAGATAAAAGAAGAATAAAAGCGGAGAAAGTAAAAGGGTAAATGAAAAAGAAATGGAAAAAAATCTGAATCACTGAAAAATTTTTATTATCGTGAAAAATCCGGTTGTGGAGGATATCCAAAAGCTATGGCATTCCCACATACCATAACTCTGGATATTTTTAATACATTTGCTGGAATTTGAAATAAAGAAAATTCCGGCAATAAGCCTGAAATTTTCTTTTTTAGTTTTTCAGAGGTCGCGTGAGTTTCAACCAAATTTATACATATACCCGGCATGAGTCCCGCAGTACTCTGTAGTTTCTTCCTAAAAAGATGCAACAAGTCTAGCTTTTTAGTATTTGCACTCTTTTAATCCGTTTTTCGTGCGTCATTTTTATCTCGTTTTTAACGCCATTTTTAATCTAGTTTTATCGCCGTTTTTTAATCTAGTTTTATTATTTTTAGTGACCGCTTTATCCCGTTTTTCTTGCCATTTTAAATTATTTAGTGATCACTTTATCCCGTTTTTCTTACCATCTTTGAATATTGATTAGCCACCTATTCTGTTTTTCTTGCCATTTTTAATTGTCACTTGTGTTCATAAGTGTCTATTGTTTTTCAGGCAATGTCCTTTTGCTGGATCTGTTTCTGGTAAGTGATTTATTAATAGATTCAATAATATATAACCGAACCCGTGTAGCTCTTACAGAAGTTTCAGGTAAAAGAAAGGGCTATACGCAGGTTCTAAAGTAAAGTGATTTTTTGACGACGTTAAAATTTTTAACCGAGTTTATCAAGGCTCAAAAATCTTTCAGAACCTCTTTCAAAATTAAAATTTTAGAATATATATGAATTGTAACATAATCTTTTAATAAAAGTACCTTCTATAAATCTAGAATAACAATGAGCTCATCTTTGTGTGACACTATTTGGCTTTCTGAAAAAAGAAAAAATCTCCTTCTCTTGCTTATGGAAGGTCCCAGGGACATTGAACAAATAAAAACTTCTCTCAACGTAACCTCAAAGGCGATGATGCCCCAGATTAAAATCCTTCAAAAACAAGGCCTGGTCCTCCAGAAAGAGGGTACTTATGTGCTTTCGGAGATTGGAAAACTTGTCGTAGGAAATATGCTTCCTCTTTTGAATACACTTGAGGTCCTGGAGGAAAACAGGGAATATTGGGCAAGCCGGGACACAAGTGTGATACCTAATGAACAGTTTATGCGGCTTGGAGAAATGGGCGAATGCATGGTAATCGAACCTGATCTTAACCACCTGTTTGACCTTCCAAGGGAATTTACTGAAAATCTTATAAAATCCAGATGCATCATGAGTTCGCTTTCTTATTATCATCCTCTTTATCCGTCACTTTATTCCAGGCTTGCAAAAAGCGGAGCTGAGATGAAAATCGTGCTCACGAAAGCCGTACTTAATAGGCTAAAAGATGACTGTAGGAATGAGCTGGAAACCCTACTCAATTCCGAGAACACGGTAGTAAAAGTCTGCGAGGAAAAACTGCACCTTCCGACAATTGCTGTTACTGAAAAATTCGTGTATATCTGTCTCTTTAACAAGCAGGGAAAATACGACCACAGGAAAGTAATGAGTTTCGATGCAAGTGCTCTTCGCTGGGGCAGGGAGCTTTTCATATACTATAATGAGTTGTCTCAAAAAGTAATCGATATCTGAAGCTTTCCTGACCGTTACAGCCAGGACAGAAATAAGCCTCCTACCTCTCATTTATAACTGGCTGGAGTTTTGACTATGAGATTTAGAAATTTCCCCCTGAAATCAAAGCTAGTTATCTATATCGTTGTAGGAGTTTTTCTTGTTCTTGCAGTTTCTACAGCTGTGATTATCAGTACGGTCACTTCTCAGGAAGAAAAACTGGCTTACCAGAAATCAATCGAAATGGCAAGTAATTACGCAAACCAGTTTAACACCGATATGAAAGCTAACAGCGCAGTTGCAAATACGATTGCCCTTACAATGGAAAACTATGAAGCTTCCAACAGGACTGAAGTAATCGGCATCCTTAATAATATCCTTAAAAAAAATCCAAACCTAATTGGGGTTTATGTGGGATACGAGCCAAACTCTTTTGATGGCAGGGATGCAGAATACATTAACGCTTCAGGACATGATGCAACAGGCAGGTTCGTTCCTTATTGTAACAAGATCGAAGGTAATGTCACAGTAGAGCCTCTTCTTCGATATGATTCTTCTGATTATTACCAGCTGCCCAAAGTCAAAGAAGAAGCTGTCTTAACAGAGCCTTACTTTTATGAAGGCATATTCATGATTAGTCATGTTTCTCCTATTTTCAAGGACGAAAAGTTCGTAGGAATAGCGGGAGCGGATGTCCCTCTGAAATATATGGATGAAGTAGTGAGTAAGGTCAAGGCTTTTGATACGGGATATGCCTTCATGGTAAGTAACACAGGCGTTCTGCTCTCTTACCCTACGCACAAGGAGTGGATCGGAAAAAAGACACTCTATGACTTTAAGTCAAAAGAAATAGCCAGAGCCGCAAGCGACATAAAAAACGGAACCGGAGGGTATATTGAGGTTAGTGACTCTACTACGGGCAAACCTGTTGTAATGTTCTACGAGCCTGTACGAACCGGTAATCTCGCTTTTGTGCTTGTAATTCCGAAAGAAGAAATGCTTGCAGGTGTTGTTGATCTTCGGAACAAGCTACTGGTCATTTCCGCGATTTCAATTCTCTTTATGGCTGGTCTTGCTTATATGATTGCTCTTTCTATCACAAAACCGATAGATGAAATTGTCCAGGATTTCAAGAGTATCGCCCAGGACGCAGTTAAAGGAAAGCTTGATGTCAGGGCAGACACGGAAGTGGAAAGAGACTTCAGGGAAATCCCTATGGGCCTGAATGAAATCCTTAAAGCTGTAATTGTTCCAGTAAGAGAGAGTATAAGAGTGACCAATGCTCTCGCAGAAGGAGAATTGAAAGAAAGGGTCAATGTAGATGTACAGGGAGAGTTCAAAGAACTCGGAAATACACTTGACAAATTCTCGGAAACATTGAACAGTATTATCGATGATTCAAACGCAGTCCTTACCGCATTCCAGCAGAATAATTTTAAGCGGTCAATCAATATCCACGGAAAGGGGGATTTCAAGCTACTTACGGACGGGATCGAAGAGACGCGACAGGCTCTTGATACGATTACAACCCAGCGTATAGAGACACAAAAAGCCCTTATGGACTATGCAAAAGAACTTGAGTGTTCCAACAAGCTTAAGGAAGATCTGGAAAGAGTTATCAATACAAGTCCTGTGATTGTATTTTTATGGAAATATGAGTCCATGTGGCCTGCAGAGTTTGTTTCGGAGAATATTACCAGATTGGGTTATGAGGTGGAAGATTTTACCTCGAACAGACTTCTTTATGGGGATATTGTGCATCCCGAAGACCTGGAAGAGATGGCTGCCGAACTTAAGATGAATGTTGAGGCCGGCTGCACGGACTATACCTCAGAATATCGGATTCTCACAAAATCCGGGGAGGTTCGCTGGGTTGATGAAAGGACGGTTATCCAGCAAGGCGAGGATGGTGAAGTTCATCTTCAGGGTATTATTATGGACATAACCGAGCATAAGAAAGCCGAGGACGCTCTTCTCAAGATGGAGGAGATTCGTAAAAAAGAAATACATCACCGCATCAAGAATAATTTGCAGGTGATTTCCATGCTTTTATATCTTGAGTCCGGGAATTTTACGGACAGGAATGTGATCGAGGCTTTCAGGGACAGCCAGCACAGGGTCAAGTCAATGGCTCTTGTCCACGAAAAACTTTACCAGTCTGAGGATATGGTAAGTGTGGACTTTGCAGATTATATTAAGAATCTTGTAGATTATCTCTTCCAGTCCTACTCTCTGGATAGCAGGAAAGTGAGCCTGAAGCTGGATGTTGAAAAGGTCTTTCTGGGAATGGATACGGCTGTTCCTCTGGGAATAATTGTCAATGAGCTGGTCTCGAATTCCCTGAAACATGCTTTTGCCGGAGAGAAAGAAGGAGAGATTTATATCGAGCTGCACAGAAGTATAGAAAGCCCTACTTTGCAGGAAACGAACCTGATCTCTGAAAATTCTGGAAACATAAAGGCCAGGCAACAGAATTATGAACGAAATGGCCTTAACGGCATAACAGAGAATAAAGAAGAAAAGTTAACCCTTATAGTTAGAGATAACGGAAAGGGATTCCCTGAGGACCTGGACTTCCGGAACACAACTTCCCTTGGCCTACAGCTAGTGACAACCCTTGTGGATCAGATTGAAGGGGATATTAGACTTGACCGAAGCAGGGGAACAGGTTTCGAGATTAGTTTTTTCAGGAGATAAATTCTAAAAGGAGATAAATTCTAAATAAATGTGTGACAATGGCGGAAGGCAGGATAATGGCAGAAGAAATAAAAAAGGCGGAAGGCAGAATTCTGGTCGTTGAGGACGAGCATATCGTTGCAATGGGAATAAAAAAAATGTTAAAAAATTTAGGGTACACGGTTACAGGTGTAGCCTCGTCTGGAAAAGATGCTATTAGCAAAGCCGAGAGCACTTTCCCTGATGTCGTGCTTATGGATATCATGTTAAAAGGTGATATGGACGGCGTAGAAGCTGCAAAGGAAATCAGGGAAAGGTTTGATGTCCCGGTTGTTTACCTGACTGCTTATTCCGATAATAAGATTCTCGAAAGAGCTAAGAAAACTGAACCTTTCGGTTATATCGTAAAACCTTTTGATGAGAAAGATCTGCACAGCAGCATTGAGGTAGCTCTGCACAAGCACAGGAAGGAAAAAGAAAAACCGGAATAATTCAAATAAGAAAGGGAAGAATGAAATAATTCATGGGAAGCAGAATGAAGAGATTTCTGATAAAGTAAATAACAGAATGCATATTAATTCTGATTGTCAACAGCAAAGGAGTAAGAAAACTGGAAGGCTCAGGAAAAAGGCTTGGGAAAGACTTTGGTCCACCAGGCAGAAAATTGTTTTCGCGAGATTCTCAAGAAATCCTGAAATCTTCCGAACCGTCAAATTTACTTCTTTTTCTTAAAGGCAAAGGAGCTCTCCTATTATTTCGGTGTTTTCCCTCATTTCCCTTAAAATTTTTGCTTACAGTACAATTGAAATTTTTAATTTGATCAAAATATCCCTTACACCTGGACAAAGTTCCTCCCCTTTGCCATGGCCAGGGTCAACTTAAAGTTCCTGTTCTTTTGTAAACGCCATACGGCGTAGGTTATATATCTTAATTTATATAGGGTTCAGTACAAGGAAGTAACAGAGAAGCCTACTTTTCTATTCGGATTTGGAAGAAATTACCGAA
>DUGT01000213.1:5891-8280 GCA_013331275.1 Methanosarcina sp.
AAGGCTACTGAAATTGAAAGCTATTGAAATTGAAAGCTATTGAGATTTAGGATTTCTTCCATAACTTAGAGGTCAAATATGTTCGAGTGCTTCTGCTCCAGCTTGTAATTCCATTGATAGATTGGAAGAACTTAGTCCTGAAAAGGATAGGGAATCTTTTTCAAACCCAGCTCTCCGAGGCTGAATAAAGGTGTAACAAGTAAATGGTAGAAGGAAGAATTCTGGTTGTTGAGGATGAACATATTGTCGCAATGGGTATAGGGGTAATGCTGAAGAACCTTGGATATACTGTTACGGATATAATTTCTTCTGGAGAAGAGGCCATTAGCAAAGCCGAAAGTACCAGACCTGACCTTGTGCTTATGGATATTGTGTTAAAAGGTAACCTGAATGGTATAGAAGCATCAAAGGAAATAATTAGCCGGTTTGGTATTCCAGTTATTTACCTTACTGCCTGCTCAAACCGTGAGCTCCTTGAACAGATCTGGAACATGGGATCTGGATGTATTGTGAAACCTTTCGATGAAATGGATCTGAAAAAGGGTATTGATATTGTTCTTGTGCAATGTGGGATAGAGAAAAAGGATGTGAAAAAACTCGCGAAAACTTCAAAACAATTCAGAAAGACTCAGGCCTGATTTACGTTATACCCGATCTCGAAGGCTCAAAGTAAACTTCAGATATTGTGTCAACATTTCTGTAAAATTACAAATTTCAAGAGATTGGATAACTTGAAATTAAATCATACTTGTAAGGATTAGATATAATATTTCAGTTGAAGTAAAATTCACCAACTGAAGTGAAATCCACTAATTGAAGTGAAACTCATCAATTGGAGTTAAAATTCACTAATTGAAGTAAAACTTATCAATTGAGGCAAAATTCATCAACTGAGGCAAAATTCATCAATTGAGGCGAAATTCATCAACTGAGGCAAAATTCAGAACATAATTAGACCATTTGGGTTATGAAAGAAGGACAAAAGGAAAAAATTTCAAAGAGAAATTATTTCAGAATAAGATGTCCTATCAGAACACAAAAACACTGTACAAAGTCTTGTTACAAACCCAGGATAAAGTAGAGCTATAAGAATTAAAAAGCAGGTTAATTAAATAATACCTGTTACACCAAATGGTTTTTTAAAATCTCACTCTTTTCTCGGCTTCAGTTTCTTAGACACGTACTTTTAATTTGCGGAAACTCCCTACAGAAAAATCGTTAGTTGCAGGACTCAAAGCACTAAGTTCATTTGCAGTCTCGATTAGAGAAAGCATAAAGTCCGTCCTTATCCTGAAAATGAGTTCTTCGGGTTCTACGCAGCAAAAAAGAGTTGGTTCACCCTCTATTATCCGGACATATCCTTTCTTCTCCATTCCTCTGAGCGTTCCATAAACTTTGGATCTGGGGACTCCGGAATTTTCTGCGATTTCACTGGCTCGCGCTTGCTTAATGCAGACAAGTACTGCGTAGATTTTAGCTTCGTTTCCGGTAAAACCCAGCTTTTGAAGATTTTCTATAATTTTACGAGTCACTTTCTCCTCCTCCTTTCATCCATCCTCTAATTAGATTTATTTGATCTGTTGACTGACTGCTTTTCTTAAAATCCTCACCATCGTCTCGAGGCTCTGAACATAGTCCTCTATATCCTTCTCATCTACAAGCTTAAGCAGCTCATCTACGACCTGATTAGAATAATTATAACATTCCAGTCCTTTCTCAGTCAGCGAAACAAGCACTTTCCTTCGGTCTTCAGGGTCAGTTTTTCGAAATACATATCCTTTTTTCTCCAGATCATCAACCATTCGAGTGAGGCTGCTTTTATCCATACCTGTGTATTTTCCTATAGTTGAAGGCATGATTTCACTTTCCATGCCTATGATCTTGATTACAACGGGCTGATTTTTGCTAAGGTTCTTAAATTTGCTAGTAATCTTCTTCTGAAAAGTCTGCTCAAAAATATAACTGTCAAGAGCATCCCTTTCCATCATAAGAAGAATTATTTTTTTCAGCGTTGCTTCACCCATTTTTTTCACTGTTCCTCTTTATACCTGATTTTGCAATCACAAACAATTTCTCAAAGAGTGACTGCCAAATATAATTAGTTATAGAATATTGATTTTTCAATTATTAAATTTCATATTATTGAAAAATCAATAGTTGATAAATCAACAATACCCTGAACATATTTAAGCTTCACGGTTAACTTATACATAAAAATTTATAAGACGCAAAAACTGATTACCTTTGTTTTAGTAACAAAAATCTAGTTCTCTGTTCCTTTTAACTCAAAAAACTCGTTAAAAAAAGTCAATTAGAAGAAAAAGATTCAAAAATTCATTAAAAGATAAAATAAGTAGTTATAGTTTCAGAAACCAGTTTCTCAGAAAGC
>DUGT01000213.1:8414-16487 GCA_013331275.1 Methanosarcina sp.
ACCAGTTTCTCAGAAAGCAGAAATCAGTTTCTCAGAAAACAGATAGAATTGAAAGGTTTAAAATAGAATCAGACTAAAGACTTAAAATCTGGCTGCAAATTGATTTTATCCTGATCTGTTACACTATTATTCTTTACCTGGAGGTTTGTTCCTGAAAGAGAAACTTCTTGAGATCAAATCCGCATTTATGGCCTATTTTAAAGAACGAGAAGCCGAGATCAATGGTTCTCTCCTTGCTGTGTTGTCCGGGGAAAACCTCCTCTTCCTCGGGCCGCCTGGAACGGCAAAAACCCAGCTTGCGAAAAATATCTGCCAGTCAATTGAAGGTGGGAACTTCTTCAATTATCTCCTGACAAGTTTTTCCACCCCTGAAGAGCTCTTTGGTCCACTTTCCTTAAAAGCTCTGGAAGAAGACGAATTCCGTCGAAAAATCGATGGCTGCCTCCCGACTGCTCATATTGCTTTGCTGGACGAGATTTTTAAGGCAAGCAGTGCTATCCTGAATAGTCTCCTGACAATTCTCAATGAGCACAAGTACCATAACGGCAGAGAGCTTGTAGACGTGCCTCTGCTTTCGGTTTTCGGCGCTTCCAATGAGTTTCCTGATGAAAACGAGAGCCTTGAGGCCCTTTATGACCGTTTTTTGTTCAGGTACAGGCTCGCTTACATTCAGGATGAGGAAAACTTCCGCAACCTCGTTTTCAGGAGCCCTGACGAATTCGAACCTGCTGCAAGTCTCAGGGTTTCCGAAATATACGAACTTCGAGCACGTGCAAAAGACCTGCCTGTTGACTCTGATGTTGAAACCGTAGTAACTGAGCTTCGAAAGAGTCTTCAACTACAGGAAATCGAAATCTCGGACCGCCGCTGGAAAAAAGTCGTTCAGGTTTTAAAGGTTGCAGCTTGCAGCAGTGAACACCCGACCGTAGACAGGACAATGGTGCTCCTGCTCCAGCATATGCTCTGGAATCTGCCCGAAGAGCGGGAAACAATAAGGAAAACTGTTTTTGAGTTCGCAGTCTCAGGCGGCATCAGTACGGAAAAATTGCGCCAGGAAGCCGAAGACTTGCAGGCTGCGGTAAGCATTGCCCTGAAAAACGAACTTCCTGTAAAGATTATCTGTGACAGCTGCGGAGAAGAATTCCGACTGAGGCAGGAAATCGAAACTCACCACATATCCCACCCTAATCACAGCTATACTCTTAAAACCGAAGGGCCTTCAAAGATCTATCCTTATGACAACCTTGTGAAAGAAATTGATTCCCTCCAGGAAGGGGCTGAAAAAGCGAACACACTGTCTCAGGCCCAGAAAGAAGTTCTTGAAACCGAATTGAAAGCCCTGGACGATCGTGTGGAATGGGTAAAACACAGGCTTGAAGCCGAAAGGGAACTTCTAAAAGACCTGATGGATGAAAATATCTGGCTCTCAACGCTTGATAAAAACGAAGCTCTGCTCCTTCACGATACCCAAAATACCGAGTTATCCGAGCTCAATGACCTTATCTCAAAAAGCCAGTCAATGCTTGGAATTCAGAGTAGACAGGCAAAACCTGAACCACAGCCCGCATTCCAACCTGCAAGAGAGGCAGAAAAAAAAGAGATAGAAAGAATTTCTGTACCTGATTCGGGCAGTAGTGTCAACAGTTTCATGAAAGGAATTGGCTCTCGATTTAAGCTTAGATAAAGAAGCCAGATTAGATAGTTTTAAACTCGGTGTTCCAAAAGAAGTAGCTTCAAATCAGGTAGCTTCAAAAAAGGTAGCTTCAAATCAGGTAGCCTCAAAAAGGTAATTTTAAACAGTAGCTTCAAACAAGGAAATTTCAAACAAGGAAATATTAAATGAGATAACTTAATTGAGGGTTTGATATGGAAAGCTCTAAGGATTTCCAAAACAATCCGGGTACAGCCTTTTCCGGAACTTACTCCTTTCTGGAAAGTAAAGTCTCAAGAAATAAAGGCTTACGAGATTCGTTTTTGCTCCATAATCAGACTGCTGCCGTCCTGGAACGAGATCTCAGGAGTACAGTAGCTTTTCCTCGAACGATCCCTCGCCCAATGCGAGAAAAAATAGCCGAAATCATAACCCTTGAGATTCTCTTTGACCAGCCTTATGAGATAAAGGATCCTGAAAGGTTTATTGAGACTTTTGGAGCTTTTTACCCAATCCTTCTTACCCTGAGAAACTCAAAACCCTGGCCTAAACTCCGAAAAATTGCCAAAAAAAGCAAGGAAGCCGGAATTGCAGGTTTGAAAATTCTTCTGCCTCTTATTTATGAGATCCTTGAACGCTTTTCAGAGGACTCAACCAGCGTTTCGGGTTCAGAATATCTTAAAGGACTCAATGCCGGAATGGATGAAATACTCCGACAATTCGAAGAAATCCTGAAAGAAACCCTTCTCATGTGGGAAAACACAGGATCTGCTGAGTTTTCAGGTCGGAACTTCCATACAGTGAAACACTTCGGAGAATTTGCCCTGGCTGACGCTGTTCTGGCATTCATGCAGAAAGGCGGATATCAGGAATTTCTGGAAAAAGCAATGGAAAGGCTTTACAGAAAAATAGACGAGTTTGTTTCGGAAATGGAAGAAAATCTTGAGCTTTTCGATACGCTTGCTTTGCTTTTTCCCCAGCGAAACTGGAGCTATTCCGTAAAAGAACTTAAAAAAGAACCTTTTTATGTGCAGCTTAAAATGCTTAAAAATTATTCGGCTTTCTTTGAAAAAAGTCCGGACCTGAGAAAAATCGTGGATTTCATAGGCAGGTGTGAGTTTGAACCTCCCTCAGACCGTATACGCCTTTCACCTTTCGGAAAAAACCGAATCCAGAGCGTGCGCTTTTCCGATTCTATCAATAACCTGCTGCCCATGGAAGCTGCAAAACTTCTGAACTCTTCCCTGAAAAAGAAGTTTTATGCTGATATGCTTGAGGGAAAACTCCTGAGTTACCAGCTCCTTGGAAAACATTACACAGGCCCTCCTCGTGTAAAACCTAGAGGCCCGATGATAGTGCTTGTGGACACCTCCGGATCAATGCATGGAGCTCCCCAAACTTTAGCTAAGTCTGCTGTGCTGGCTATGGCAAAACGGATGCTGTTCCAGCAGAGGGACATGAAAGTTATCCTTTTTGCCTCGACAAGCCAGCATCTGGAAATCGAACTTAGCAGCAGGAAAAAGATGTCCGAAAAGTTTCTGAATTTTCTGCTCTATACCTTTGGCGGAGGAACGGACTTCAATACTGCCCTTGCCTCAGGCCTTAAGTCCCTAAAAGAAAAGGATTTTCAGGGTGCAGACCTACTCTTCATAACCGATGGCAAATCCGAAGTCTCTGACGAACTTGTACTGGCTCGCTGGGAAGAAGCAAAAAAGAAGTATAACGCAAAAGTATATTCTCTTATCGTAGGCAGCAGTGGAGCAGGCGGGCTGTCTGAAATTTCGGACTATACTTATTTTGTAAAAATGGAAACGGATTCTGAGGGCAGCGGTGGGTTTGTGAGGCTGATCGAACACACGGAACAGAAAATCCCAGCTTCTAATGAAGCCGGAAATTTAAAAATGTTATAACTGTCAGACATAAACTATTAGATTGAAGATATTTTCTCTGCGGTTTCGGATCCTGCATCCTTTTTTGAAGAATATTTACTTTCTTTGAAGATCCTGTATATCCTGAAAAGCATAAACCCGGAAAGCATGAAAGCAAGTGAGTCCGATATCGGAAAAGCTGCCCATACTCCGCTCAGTTGATAGAACTGAGGAAGGAGAACAACAGCAGGAATCAGAAAGAGGAGCTGTCGGCTAATGGAAAGAAGGAAAGCGGGTTTTGCTTTTCCCAGGGCCTGGAACAGAGTTGAAGTAATTACATTCATACCTATCAAAGGCGTTCCGAGCAACATAATCATTATAGCGTTTTTCCCAAGCTCCAGATATTCCGGATCTGTACTGAATAACCCGAGAAGTTGTTCTTTTAAGAAATAAATAATAACTAATCCAAGAAGCCCAATGGTCGTTGTCGCTATGAGAGATAATTTCACAGCTTCGGCTATACGTTCATATTTTTTTGCTCCGTAATTGAACCCGACAACCGGTTGCAGACCAAAAGCCATACCCAGTAGGGTCATGAAAATGAAGGAATTAATCTTCATTACCACACCAAAAACGGCGATTGCAACATCTCCTCCATAAGTTGCAAGTGCATTATACACGAAAATCATCATGACACTGTTCGAGCATTCCATTATAAAAGATCCGGTACCAATAGCCCCGATTTCTTTAATGATTTTCAGATCTGGTTTCAAGGTTTCTGACCTGAAACGAACAGCTCCTTTTCCTTGAATATAGTATAGCAGGAGCCAGATCGAAGCTATTGTCTGTGATATTACGGTTGCAATTGCAGCTCCTTTTACACCCATCCCGAAACCAAACATAAAAAACGGGTCAAGGAAGATATTGAGGCCGCCTCCTAAAATCATAGCATTCATTGCAAGACGAGCATTTCCTTCGGATCTAACAATATTTTGGACAGCCACCCCAAAGACAAAGACAGTTCCTCCTAATATTATATATTTCAGGTAATCTCTGGCATAGGGCAGAACTCCAGCAGTTGCCCCGAAAACCTTCAAAATCGGATCAAGATAATAAAGGCAGGGAATGGCTATAAGCAAACTTAATATTAAACTCAGGGAAAAAACATTTCCAAGAACTCTTTCGGCTTTTTCACTTTCTCGAGCTCCAAGGGCACGTGAAATTATGGAAGAACCTCCTGTCCCCAGAACAATCCCAAAAGCCGTTATTATCATCTGAACCGGAAAAGCTATAGAAAGTCCGCCTATGGCCTGAACACTGTCTGCTCCATAGACCATTCCCACATAAAAAGTGTCCACAACATTATAGATAGCCTGTACCAGCAGTCCGATGATAATGGGAACTGAAAGTTTAAACAGGAGCTTCCTTATGTTCTCCGTACCAAGAAACGCACTTTTTTCATCCATATTTTTCATCTCATCCGTTTTTTCATCCATGTTTCTCATCTCAACCGTTTTTACTTCATGTCATCAGGTCTTATCCGACGGAGGCTCAAACCCAGGCTCAAAGAGTTTAATCACAGCTTTATGAATAAGCATCCTGAAAATTTCTATTTCTTCAAAAGTAAAATCCGAAAAAAGAATAGATATGAAAGAAATCTGCTTTTTAAAAATTATATCTCTCATTTCCTTTCCTTTATCAGTCAGGTAAACCCTGTAAGCTCGAAGGTCAGTTTCGTCCCTTTCCCTGTAAACGTAACCTTCTGTTTCCAGACTCTGGATTGCTCTGGCACTTGTTGCTTTGCTAACTTTCAGGGTTTTTGCAATGGTTTCCTGGGATATTCCATCTCTGTGGTACAAAAACAGTAAAAATTCAAACTGTCCGCTTCCAACCCCGTAAGCATCAAGTTCCTTTGCCATGTATGCCACATTGCTCCGGTAGATGTGAGCAATCGGACCTAATATTTCTCTAGGGTCTATTTCCTTTAAGTTTATTTCTCTAAAATTTCCCATAAGTTTATCCTTCACATTTAGGAACTGAATGATCAATATTGAAATTGAATATATCGATGTGATAGTTGCATATAAAACAGATTTAATGCCTGGAAGAGCTTATTTTTAGATTTTATATAAACCTGTAATTCACTTTTATTAGTTTGGAAGATTTGTGTTGATATTAAATATATACATTAAATCGTTCCATATGAGACTATCAACGGCTTAATAGGTTTATGAGTATATAATAGTTTCGTATGAGACGAAAGTAATATAAAAACGAACTATTCACTAGATCAAAAAATCTGACCCTAATGAATAGCAAGAGTTAATTTATTTGATAAAGTTATAGTGCTCGGTAATTGTTTTTTTGTGTTATATAAAAGTATACAAAACAATGCCTTCAGCCATTAGTATCTTTGGTTTAAGTAATTAATCTTCCAAGAAACAAGGAAATAAATCAATAAAAATTCGTATTTGTGTATGTCTGTAGAATATGAAAATTAATTTAGCTTCATAGATTAGAAAAACATTCATCAGTTGCTTGTGAAACTAAATTTAAAATACCAATTTACAAATGTTTGTACAAATGCTAAATGATGAAAATTCAATCTTTACCTCCCGGACTTAGAGGATCTATTCTGAAAAGCAAGATCACGAATAATGCAGTTACAGTCCCTGTACCCCAAAAAAATGGGTTTATGTTAATTTTCAGGACTGTACCTGTGATCATTAATAAAAATCCCAATAACAGCAAAATTTGGATCTTTTTGCTCAACTCTTTCTCTCCAGTCATCCCCATTTTAAATAAGTCAGTAAACAAATAGTGTCAAGACAGTAAACAAACAGTTTCTAGGCAGTAAAATTATTTTTCACAAAACATCAATACCAAAAAAGCAGGAAATTAAGAAAGGAAATTAACCCTTTCTGTTCCATCTTCCCTTCTTTTCCATCTTCCTTTCTTTTCCATCTTCCTTTCTTTTCCATCTTCCTTTCTTTTCCATCTTTCTTTTCCGTTTATTCGTATCTTAGTGCATCTACTGGTTTTAACCTTGAAGCCCTGAACGCTGGAACTACTCCTGAGATCACTCCTATTAAAATTGCCAGGAGAAGTCCCATGGCCATTAGATCAGGAGCAAAGTATATACCTGAACTACCTCCCCCTCCTCCCATCATCTGCAAACCAAGCAGAGGGAAGAGAGTTGAAACACAAGCTCCTAGAATATCTCCGAGGACACCACCAACAAGACCCACCATTGCGGAATTAAAGAGGAAAATCATGAGGATATCCCTGTTTTTTGCCCCAATGGCTTTCATAGTTCCGATCTCCTTTGTCTTTTCAAGGACAGAGGTAAACATAGTATTAGCAATACCGACAGCTCCTACAAGCAAGGACACTGCTGCGATGGCACTAAGGAACAGAGTCATTGAACTCGTCATTTCAGTGACGGATTCAGCCATAGATTTTGAAGCTGATACCGAAAAGTCTCTATCATCGTCACTGACAATGTGCCTTGAGATCATGAGCTTATCCACGATATCTTCTGTCAGGTTGTCTACTGCATCTTCGCTCTTGGCTTTTACAGTAATGGAATCATAAACACCATTTTGTGCATCATCGATCAGGGTTACTGCTCCATCGATAGGCATGTAAATACCTCTGTCACCTTCACCTTCTTCTGACAGAATCCCAACAACTCGCACGGCTTTACCGTTTACGGTTATTACCTGATTAACTCCGATATCCTGATCGTAAATTCCACTTGCAACACCGCTTCCGATAACTGCAACATACTTATCAGAAGGTTCAAGCAATCTTCCGGATTGTGTTTCTAGTGTAGTCATATACTGCCAGACCTGAGGGTCTACACCTGTGATTGAAAGGGTTGCGTTTTGCGCTGCATATATCACTGGCACACTACCGCTAATCTCTCCTTCTATGTATGATATATTATTCAATCCTCTAAGTGCTGCAATGTCCGTATCCGTTAATTCAACATCTGTTGTCGTACCTCCCCCTCTTCCTCCACCTCCTGGGCCTCCAGGCATATTCGATGATGCCTTGGAGTATCCTGGACTTATGGTTATTTTTGTGAGGTCCATCTCGGCAAGCCTGCTCTGAACCTGCTCTTGCATGGCATCCCCGAGGGAGAGGATGCCGACAACAGATCCGATTCCTATAACTATCCCGATAATGGTCAGCCAGCTTCGGAGTTTACTGTGAACAAGCATGTTCAGACCCATTTTCAGGTATGTTGATTGTCTCATTTTGCATCCTTCCATTCGCTAGTAGTGTGTTCTTTCAGACCTCCTGATCAGGTTTTTTGTACTCGGATTGTTTACCTTTTCTTGCCTGTATCCTTTCGTGTATCTTCTTGCGATAAACGAATATTCCGCCTGCAAGGACCAGCAGTCCAATGTACAGTAGATACGAACCAACTCCAGCGCTGTTGCCTGGGCCTCCCGGACCTCCTGCTGCAGTCATATTTCCTGATGTTGTAGTTTCGAGATTAACTTCTTTAGTAACAGTTTCCCTTTCCCCTTTTGCATCCGTATACTC
>DUGT01000080.1 GCA_013331275.1 Methanosarcina sp.
CATTCACTGAAGTCCACAGGGAGGGAGTTTATAATGGCATAGAGTGCCACTTCTTTTTCAGGGATATTCCTCAGAGGTTTTGCTCGTAAGACCAGGCCTTCAATAGCTGCAGGTGGAGCGAGTCTGACCATGCGTTCCACATCTCCCCTTAAGTGGTTGAGAAGAATTGTCTGGGCTTCATCATCGAGGTTATGTCCTGTAACGAGTTTTGTTGCTCCAATTTCAAGTGCAGTTCTATTAAGAATATTCTTCCTGAGAACGCCGCAGTAGCTACATGCACCTTTTTCCCGATCCATTGCAGCCAATTCGTCCATAGTTACTCCGTGTACTTCTTTGAAGGACTTTATGATATGCCTCACCCCGAGCATCTTTGTGAGGCTTTTTGCAACCTCGAGGGAATGGGGACGGTATCCGTTTATTCCCTCGTCCACTGAAATTGCAACGATTTCAATATCCGGTCTGTTCCCAAGAATTTTGTGCACTATATATAGGGCAACCGAGCTGTCCTTACCCCCGCTTAGAGCAACAGCTATCACGTCGTTTTTGTGAATGCTATACTCTTTTCTTATTGTCAGTTTGATTTTTCTCTCGACATCTTCTACAAAATGTTTCTTGCAAAGGTGCATCCCGGAATATTTCTGAAAAATGATGGCTTCATGATTGCATTTTTTACATTTGATTGTCATTTGAATCCTTTTTTGCTGATTGTCTGAAAAATAATCTGAAAAGCTTAAATCTGACAAACAGATATAATTTAATTATTTTTAATTGTTCTGTGCCAGAATTCATTTAGGAAAGGAACCGCTTGTATATATTGTTTTTTATGTGTTTTTACGGAAAATTTTTTACAGTCTCTTGCCTATTTTCTGTTTATCTTCCATTTATTTTCTGTTTATCTTCCGTTTATTTTCTGCTTATCTTCCGTTTATTTTCTGTTTGTTTGTTCATGTTCTACGAACAATGTTCAGAACTCTTGTTTCCAGGGTTATTATCTTTTTCAGTTAATAAATCTGCATATTATTCAAATAATCAAATAACCAAATAATACCTGAGAAACACAAAGGGGTTTTTGTGATCAGAATTATTCCGGCAGAAGAAAGGTACTACTCCGATAAGGGCTGGGTTAAAAGTTTCCTCCTTTTCTCTTATTCGGATTATTATAACCGGAAAATCTACGTTTCGGGGAGCTTAGAGCTTTTAATGAGTTTATCATTGATCCAGACAAAGGATTTTCATTTCATCCGCATGCTGAAATGGAGATAACAACGATAGTGCTTGAAGGAGAACTTACTCATCAAGACAATATGGGAAATAGTGGTACTCTGAGGAATGAAGATATGCGGTGTATTACAACAGGCACGGGTATAGAACATTCGGAATTTAATAGGGGAAGGAAACCCCTTCGTTTATATCAGATCTAGATTTCCCCGTACAGAAGTCATCTGGAGCCTGCATACTCTAAAAAGAGATTCGAAGCTTCAGACTGGAAAACCGATTACTTCCTCTAGCTTCAGGACAGGGCTTTGAGGATGCCCTGAAGATTAATGCAGATGCGGCCATTTACCGCACCTGCCTCGAAAAAGAGCATATCCTCCATTTTGATTTAAAAGAAGGTAGACCAGTTTTTATCTATATCTCGGCTGGTGAACTCTCTGTCAATGGCCAAAAACTCTGACAGGGAGATCAGGCCCGTCTTAATCAGGAAGAAAGCCTTCACCTGGATACGATTTCTTCTGCAGAATTAGTGCTGATTGATATATCTGCAAGCCGTGAGAAATTTGTGAAATAAAGAGAAGGAAAACTGAGAAAAGGAACGCGGAAATAAGGAAAACCGAGACGGAAAACAGGGAAAAGAAAAAGGAAAAGAAATAAAGTAAAACAAAGAAAAAGAGGCACTAAATGAACCAGGAACAGCCTGAGAGAGGAAGTAACAGCAAAGAACAACCTCGAAGAGGAAGTAATGGAAAACGGGATCATTCAGGGGAAATTAAACAGAAACAGCCTGGAAGAGGAAGTAGTGGAAAGCAGGGATTATCGGAAGAAGCTGAACAGGAACAGCCTGAGAGAGGAAGTAATGGAAGAAGGTCAGAGCAGTCAAGGGAGGATGAGGAAGAACAGCTTGAGAGAGGGAGTGATAAAAAAGAGGAGCAGCCTGGAAGAGGAAGTGACAAAAAAGAAGGACAGCCTGGAAGAGGAAGTGGATAAGGAATTGATAATTATAAAAGAGTATAAATTGGAGTTAAAGGCAGAATCTGAATGATTCAATAAATATCAAAGGATAAAACCGTGGATAGAAAAGAATTGAAGTGAGAGGTAAAACAGTATAGAGAGGGATTTTCCTCTCACTTCTTTTTGCTTCTGATATTCCGGAACCGGAGTGAGGAATGGCGAACCTCAGTTCCGTTTCCCTTGAAACCTCTTCCGAACTAAAGTTTGAGGAATGGCAAAAAACCTCAACAACTTTCTATTCAGGCGGGGTTTCGGATTTGTGGAGGGCAAGGTTGAGGAATGGCGAACCTCAGTTTCCTTGCTCTGTGTTTCGCTAAATGCTACTCATGAACCCCATTCAAAATTAGCATTTAGAACTGCATGTTATAGAATATCGAACACATATAAAACATAAGTGGAATTGATTTTTCTTTTTCTTTGATGTGATAAACAACACTCAAAATTTTTAAGCGGCTTATCGTCCAGTCAGACTATTATTATTCTTTAACGCCAATATCCATGAAAATTCTCAAGATTTTGGCACAAAATATTTATATTAAAGATTTCAAAGTTCCTAAGATAAATTTCTCTAATTCATTAAAATATTTATTTATTCCTATACATAGTTTCCTTCTCAATCCAATCTTGAATTAAAAATCTTCTTTTACGCCATGTGTAATATGCATAAATAAAGTAATTGTGAGTTTATGTGTAACTTTTATGTTATAACTAAAGATTTAGATTATATTCTTGATGGTTAAGTGGGCGGATTATTTTTATTTAATTCTATTTTTTACCAGTGAACTCCATAATATCTTACATAAAAATGGCTTTTCATATTTATAAGATCTTAAATATGAAAGATATGATTTAATACCATATAGTCAATCTAACTCCTTTATTCTGTTTTCCTAATTTTATTTTAAAAAATAGGAAGTTTTTTATCAATATCAACCTTTAATTTTAATTATTATTTTGCATGACATCACAAGTTTTGTCGGTAGTTAAAGAGGGTAATTTACGAATGCAGAACCCAAAGATAACTCAGTAAATAAGTCTATTTAGCAACTGTTCCCTAAAATCTTATTGAAAGCTGGACCCTTTATTAACCCTTAAAATCTTATTGAAGGTGGACTCTTTTTGAATTGGAGTATTAAGGTTTAGTGATGAAAAAGTTAGATATTTTTCAAAAGTAATAAGACATCGACTTGAAGAGCAGGGTGCAATTGATGAAAATAAGTAGACAAATAATTAGTTTATTCATATATGTTGTTTTTTGATAACGATTACAGAACAGTTTTCGGTGCTGCATCCGATCCTAAAGTTAACATGGAACCGGTTGGACATTTTGGTGGGAAGACAGATGCTGTTGATGCAGCTGGTAATTACGCTTATGTTGGACAGGGACAGGATCTTTTGATATTAGATATTACTAATCCTTCTTCACCTGTTTTAATGAGTATGAGTATGACAAAAAGGTTAGTAGGGGACATAGAAATTTCCGGTAATTATGCCTGTGTAGCCAACGGCGATAATGGTCTTTCAATTATTGATATTAGTAATCCCTCTTCTCCAACCATAAAAGGATATTATGCTGGATCTGCTCGCTATGTTTCGGTTTCCGGAAATTACGCCTATGTGGCTGATTTGAATGGTCTTATGATTATTGACATAAGCAACTCTTCTTCTCCGGTTCTCAAAGGAAGTTAAGCCATCTCTGCTAGCGATGTCTCAGTTTTCGACAGTTATGTCTATGTAGCTGAAGACGTTAATAGTCTTGTTATTCTGAAAGTAAATCCGGGAAAAACCTCATCTCTTTTCGCAGACTTCAGCAGCAATATCACATACTGTTGCGCGCCTCTCTCGGTTCAGTTTAATGACAGTTCTCAAAACGCAACTGCATGGAACTGGGGCTTTGGAGACGGATTAAACTCAACAAGCCAGAACCCGGTTCATACTTACTTTTCTGAAGGAATCTATACTGTTAACCTGATAGTAAGCAATGCAAATAAAACAGCCTCAAAAACGTCTACAATAACTGTGCTGGAAACTACTGGCTCCGATGAAGAAAGCAGTGGTGAAGATAAAGAAAAAAGTGCTGGCGTTATTTCAAGAAAAGAGACAGGCAATCTTACAAAAGAAAGCAAAAAACTCCTGAGTTTACTATAATTTGTGGAGTTATAAGCCTGCTAACTGTATTTTACATAATGGAACTAAATAAAAAGTAAGGAACTAAATAAAATTAGTTAAGTCGGTAAAATAATTAAGTCGGTAAAAATGGTTAAGTCGATAAAAAGTAGTTAAGTGGTGAAAAGTAGTCAAGCAAAAGATAATAGAAATATTTTTAAATAGTTATGATTATACTCTGTGGTATAACTTACAAAAGTTTGAGTCAAATTCAAAGAGCTTAATCAAGTCTCAGAGGGTTGGATGGGTGGAAGAAGTCTCACTGATCATTCTTTTTTTGTCAGTTTTAGGGGGTTACCTGCTTGGAATAATTTCAGGGCTCCTGCCTGGAGTACACAACAATAATTTTGCGCTTGCCCTTGTAGCCCTTGCTCCTTTCCTGGCTGAGAAAGGGCTTTCACCTTTTTACATAGCCGTGATTATTCTCTCAAATGCACTATCTCAAACTTTCCATGACGTTATCCCTTCAGTGTTTCTAGGGGCACCGGATGGAGATACCGCACTAATGGTCCTTCCAGGTCACAGGCTTCTTCTTGACGGAGCCGGAGCTGAGGCAGTCCGTCTTTCAGCACTCGGAAGTGCAGGCTCGGTAGTTGCTTCCCTTATATTCGTACTTCCATTTTCGCTTTTCTTTAAGGCTATATATCCTTATATTGAGGCGCATATGGCTTTCATTCTCATTTTAATTGTCTTTCTAATGCTTGCAAGTGAAAAAGGTGAAAGTGTTGAAGATTCAAAGGTGAAAAGCCCGTTTGCAAAATATAAGTACAAATTTTTTGCTCTGGTTTTGTTTTTGATTACAGGCTTGCTTGGGCTCTTTGCTTTTGAGAGGGAATCGCTTATGGTTCCGGTTGTTAATTTTGGAGAGCCGTCGATACTCCTGCCCCTTCTTAGCGGGCTTTTCGGATCGTCCCAACTAATAATAAGCCTTCTAACAAGCTCGAAAATTCCGGAAGAGTCCGTATCTGCACTCCAGCTTTCTCGAAAAAGAATTCTCAGGGGAATCATTACAGGCAGTGCAGCAGGCTCACTTGTGGCATGGCTGCCAGGCCTCTCCTCAGCAATTGCAGCACTCCTTACGGGCCTTGCTGCAAAAGTCGACTTTGACAGGATTACACTTAAAAAGAAAACCTCCGAACCCGAGCTCGGAAAGCTAAAAACTTTTCTCTATTCCGACCCTTATGCCAGTAACCCTTCAACGCTTGAGAGCTCGAAGGAATTCATAGTTTCAAACTCCGGAGTAAACACTTCGAACGCAATTTTCGGACTGGTAGCTTTCGTGGTGATTGGAAGGACACGAAGCGGGGCAATGGTTGCCATAGAAGATGTTCTGGAAACAAACACGCTTGATTTACCCATACTTCTACTCTTTTTTGCCGCCATGGTATTAACTGCGCTGTTTTCCTACTTTTCTACTATCTGGATAGGAAACAACGCGCACCTCTTCCTGAAGAAAGTTAACTACAGCAAACTCTGTGCAGGTGTCCTTATAGGGCTTGCAGTAATGGTTTACCTTTTCACAGGTCTTTTCGGATTTTTCATTTTTGTAATCTCGACTCCAATAGGCATGCTCTCCTCTTTTATGAATGTAAGGAAATCACATGCAATGGGAGTCATCTTACTACCTGTGATCCTGTATTTTTTATAAAGAAGTAACTTTTTTAACCGTATAAATCCCAACTTCCGTCTTTCAGGCTCAATTATGCTTTTCCCTAAACCTTGTTAGGTCCGGTAATTGCGATTTAAAGTTTCTACATCATATCGGACATGCTTAAGTTTAAATGTATGTGCCAGTACCAGATAATGTATGTACTTAAAAATAAGGATCCAAGGATATATGAATCCAGATAAATGTTTTTTTCAGTCCGATGGCATGTAAAAATATAAAACTTAAAATGTATTGGGTTGAAAACCTACAGAGAACTAAAAGGTACTTGATATAAAGAGGAAATTAATAAAATAACTACTAAATAAAAAGCAAAATCAGTTAATAAATAAGCAAATAACGTTAAGTAATCGACCTCGGGTTGTTTGAACGAAAAAGTCAATTCCGAATAGAATAGGAAACTCCTGATAAAATAAAAATATTCCTAGTAAAATAAAAAACTTCTAATAAAGCGAAAAAGATCAAATAAAACAAAATAAATAACCAGAAGAGGTATGCAGGAACATGGAAGTAAAATTTGAACAGCGTTTAACTGAACTTAAGGCAGAATACGAATCAGGACAGAAAATTCTCGAAGACATCGAGTTAAAAATTGCTGAACTTGAAGACCGGAAAAAAAGCCTGAGTGAGACTCTTCTCCGAATTAGCGGGGCAATTGACTTGCTCGAAGAAGTGCTGGAAGAAAAAGAAGATGTGAAGGAGTCAGAAACTACTGTAGAGACAAGGACTATCACAGGAAGCGTGGAAGTTCCGAACGTTATGAGACAGCCCCTTGAAAAAGCTATCAAAACCCTGGAAGAAGCCGGGCTTATCGCGGGAGAGATCATTGAGAAAAAAGGAGTTCTTCCCATAGGAGTTCTAGCAGGAGATATTCTCAGACAGGAACCAAAACCAGGTACGAAGTCTCCTGCAGGATCAGCCGTAAAACTTGTAGTTGCGGTAAAAGGCAAGTTTTTGCCACCTGATAGAAACTCACTATGCGACGCTTATTCCGACCGAATCTGAACACAAGGTAAAGGAGGGCTTAAAATGGAGGCTTATTCTTCCAAAATAAGGACTTCCCTCAACGAACTTCGGGAACACTGCAGAGCAGCAGTTTCAGCTTTTTCCGCGCTTGAGGGTTCCGGGAATCAGGTATCCCAGAGTCTCTGCCTGGAAAAATTTCTCAGAGAATGTCAGGTCACTTCAGTGGCTTTATGGCATAAAAATGACAGAAAACTCGGGAACAATCTCAGATCTGCGCTTTTGGTCTCTAACAATTCTCCTCTTTCTCCAGCAGCCTTTTCCGGGTTTAAAGCTGTGATTAAAGGAATAGAGAAAGAGAAAACAACAAGAGTAGAAAACGTTTTCAATAACAAAAAGAACCACGATACACCAGAAAAAGATGCAGGTCAAGAGGAATCAACCGCCTTTTCATATAATGCGGAAACAAAAAAACTTGTATTTTGCGGGAAAAACTATGAAATCCTGCCTCTTTTCCTGGCTGTAAGAGACATTTATGCTTCCCTGCCTTTTTTCGAAGAACTTCAGGCCTGTGCTGAACGGCTTGAGAAAAATCCACAGGATGCTACAGCCCTCTTTCAAACTGCTGTGCTCATGTATAAGGCAAGGCGATTTGAAGCTGCTCTGCAGCTTACTGCAAAAACCCTGAAAATTATTCCTGAAGATCACAGGGTCTGGTATAACCGAGGTGTTATTCTTGCGGAAATGGGCCGGCTTGAAGAAGCACTTGCAGCTTATGACAGGACAATTGAACTTGAGCCGGCTTTTGAAATTGCCTGGGATAATAAGGGAGTCGTGCTTGTAAGGCTTGGCAGGTTTGAAGAAGCCCTCCGTACCTATGAAGAAGTTCTGCATAAATATCCCGAATATGCTGAAGCCTGGGCAGGGAAAGGCTCCGTACTTTTGGCCCTCGGCAGAGAAGAAGAAGCCCTTGAAGCTTACAGTTCAGCCCTTCAAATAAGGCCTGAATACCTTGAGGCCCTTACTTCGACCGGAAGCCTGCTTTCCAGGTTAGGCAGGTATGAGGAAGCCCTGAAAATTTACGGTAAGGCGCTTCATCTCGCCCCTAAAGATCCTCGCCTCTGGGCAGCCAGGAGTTTTGTTCTTTCGGAAATGGGTAAACAGGAGGAGGCACTGGAAAATTGTAATCGAGCCCTGGAGTTCCAACCTGGCTTCGTTCCTGCGCTTGAAATAAAGGTAAAAATCCTTTCAGAAGTCCAAAGACAGAAGGTTAAATCCTCTCTGTAACTTCTCTTTTTCACGTCTTCCTTCTGTCGTTCTTTTTATATTTTTTCCTATCAGGTATTCTTTGTAATTTTTCCTGCCATGCAGTTTGTTTTTTGTCTTTTTGCCCTCTTTTAAGTTCTTTTTTATAATCCTGTATTTTCATGGCTGTTTTGGAGCTTAACAATAAATTGTGCTCCTATCCTGAGCTCAAGAACCAATTGTGCCTCTTCTGTTACAGGACAGTTTTTTTATATTAGGGAAAATTCGAATCAGAAAAAGTATATCTCATTGAAAACAAAAATGCAAAATACCAGTTTTAGCTCTGGTTCCATGCGTGAAATATAAAAACGGCCAGGTGTGGCAAAAATCCGGAAGGAATCCGGAATGAGCTTTCACTGGAAAAGCGAGGATTCCGATATGACAGAAAAAAATGTGAGTGAAAAGATGGACAAAGCAAAGCAAAAGGAGTCTCAAGCGGCAGAAAAAACCCAAGAACCAGAGGATCTCAGGCAGCTCCTTGCCAAGGCTGGCGAGACTGGTAGTTACGAAGACAAACTCAGGCTGTATGATAAAGCCTTAACTCTGGACCCTTTATTTCTTGATGCCTGGATCCAGAAAGGTTTCGCTCTTGACAGGATGGGGAAATCAAAGGAAGCTCTTGCCTGCTATGACAGAGCTCTTGAGATCGATCCTGAAAATCTGGGAATCAGGTGCCTCAAGGGCTTTGCCTTTAATAACTTGAGAGAATTTGAAAAGTCGATTGAGTCTTATAATGAGGTTCTGAAAGCAAACCCTGACGATGTATTCTCGTTATGTCAGAAAGGTTCAGCTCTCGAAAGCCTTGGAAGATATGGGGAAGCTATGCAGTGTTATGACAAAGCGCTTGACATCGATCCTACTGATGTTCTTATTAGAGAAAAGAAATTGAGGCTTCTGGAGGTTATTTATAAAAAGGGAACTTTAGCTGACTCTCCAGACAGCAGTTTTAATTGAACTAAGAATTTTAGAAGTCTGAAACAAAAGTGTAGGGCCGAAAACCGGCCTTTACTTTTTGCTCTTGCTAGTCTCCTCTTCTATCCTGATCTCTTCAACGACTTCCATCAGTTTTTCCTTAATTCTTACTATAGCGTCAACAGCTTCGCCGCCTACCTCAATAGGGGCCCGCTTCTCCAGGTCAGCCTGCATTAACCTGGGATCAAAGGGAATTTCTCCAAGTACCTGGATGCCCATCTCTTCAAGTTTGTCGTTGACTTTCCCCGCACCTCCTTTATTAATTACGGCAGCAAGGTGTTTTATTCCTATTTCGGAAGACAGCTTTTTTATTCTCTCAGCCGTTTCAAGTGATCTTGCCCCTGGCTCAACTACCACGATCATGAGGTCCATTCCTCTTGTAGTGCCCCTTCCGAGGTGTTCGATCCCTGCTTCCATATCAAGGATTACTGCACTTTTTTCCCTGAGCATGAGGTGCCTGAGAAGGGCCCTCAGGAAAGCCGAGGCAGGGCACATGCATCCACTTCCACCGCGGTCTACAGTGCCCATGACGAGCATTCTTACTCCATCGGGCCCTATAACTCCGTATTTACTTGCAATGTCATCGACTTTGGGGTTGTAGATGAAAGCTCCGCCTTCGGCACCTGCCCTTTCCTGAATCAGGTCTTTGAAATCTGTCAGGGGCTTAGGGGGGTTTTCGACCCCAAGCGAAGATGCCAGGTTCATATCCGGGTCTGCATCTATTGCCAGTACCTCGTACCCATCCCTTGCAAGTAGTCTGGCCAGAGTACCTGAGAGAGTTGTTTTTCCAACGCCGCCTTTTCCGGTAATTGCTATTTTTATGAGGATTCCCCCTGGACATTAATTTAAACTTAAGTGTTTTAAATCAATTATTAGTTTAGATTAATTGTTGATTCAGATTAATTGTTGATTTAGATTAATTATTGATTCAGATTAATTGTTGATTCAGATTAATTGTTGATTCAGATTAATTGTTAACTCAGACTAAATATAGTGATTTCTAAGCAGGGATATAATCATCAAGCTGTTTATACTTGTTCATTTATCTCTGACTTCACCCTATCATTCCTTTGAGAGTATTGTTTAAAGCCTTTTCGTTTTATAAGAGTCAGAAAAATAGTTGTTATATATTAAAAAATATTTAAGAAAAATATAAAGAAAAAATTTGCCAGTTAAGGAGTTAATTATTCTATTCAGTAGATCTATTCAGCATGAAACTCCTTTACCTGAATATGAAATCGAATCCTTCATCTACAGCAATCTGTTTTAGGTACTTCTCTATATGACTTCCTTCCTTTTTTGAAAAACCTGCGTCGCGGGCAAACTTGTCAAGTACCTTTTGAACTCCTGTTCCATACTGGATTGCTTTCTTTTCTTTCCAGAGAAGTTCCGATGGGAGCAGGCCTTCTGCGGCTTTTCTCAGGATATATTTTCTTATATACAGGCCGTCTTTTTTAAGAATTTTAAGTTCAGGGCTGATTGCAAGCCCTGTTTTTATTACTTCCTTATCCAGAAAAGGTACCCTGAGCTCCATGGAGTTGGCCATGGTAACCATATCGTCTCTTTCAAGGTTAATAACTGAGATATTTTGAATGTCTGAGTAGATCTCTCTGTCAAGCACCTCAGGTCCCTGTTCAAGGAAATCCTCATGCCTGCTGTAGCCTCCAAAAAGCTCGTCTGCACCCTGACCTGTGAGAAGGACTCGCTTTCCGTCTTCTTTTGCAGTTTTCGCAACAAAGTAGAGGGGAAGCCCGATTGCAATTTTCATAGGGTCCGTCGATTCAGTAGAATAAATTACATCCGGGATTGCGTCCTCGATTTCTTCAGGTGAAAGGAGATGAGTCCTGAGAGAATCCTTCATACCAGCAACTTCAGCCGCACGCTGAGCCTGGGTAAGATCATGGGAGTTTGGAAGCCCGACGGCATAAAGGGAAATTGAAGGATCAATACTTTTTGCAAGGGCCGCTAAAAAGGTGCTGTCAATACCTCCGGAAAACGCGATTCCTGCAGTTTTTGTAAGCCTTATCTCGACAGCTTTTTCAAGGGCAGCCTTCAGGCGAGAAGCAGCTTCATACTCTTCTGAGATTCTTTCCTGTGGAGGCTCAATTGCAAGAGATTTTTCTTCAAGCCTTCTGTCGTTGATATTGAGAGCCATGATTCTACCAGGTGGAAACGGCTTTATGCAACTACTCTGGCTGGAAAAAGCTTTTTTTTCAGATGCAAAAGTAACTTTCGTGTTTTCTACTTCTTTTTCTATACAATAAAAAAGAGGTTTGACTCCAACAGTGTCTCTGGCCAGTACAAGCTCGTTATCCAGGGTATAGGCCAGAGCATAGTCTCCATTTACTCTGGAAAGCACGGAAAAGACTGCATTTGTTGGCGTTTCTCCTTCCTTTATCTTTGTCTCTATGAGGGCAAAAAATACTTCAGTATCCGAATTGGTTTTTATGCCCTGTTCGGCTGCAAGTTCCCTGAAATTGAAAATTTCCCCATTGAGTACCAGAGCTCCTTTTCCAACCAGAGGCTGGGGCATATTGCCTGTAATTTTAAGCAGGGTATTTCCTATACTCAGTCCTTCGGCCTCATAGGTTCCGCAAGCGTCGGGACCTCTGTGATTCAGGGCTGCAAGCATTCTTATTACTTCTTTATTTGTATCAGGAGTTCCTGCTGCTCCTGCTATTCCGCACATGTTTACTCCTTTTTCTTTATCTTCGGTGTATACACGCGCTCTATCTCTATTTATCGTTTTTCCATTTAAGAAGAGCATACCAAATTCAGAACAGTAAAAATTGTGAATTCAAAGTATTAGACAATTGTAAATTTAGGAATAATTGGAACTACTGATTCAAGAAT
>DUGT01000156.1 GCA_013331275.1 Methanosarcina sp.
GTGGCCGCACGCAGTTTGATTTAAATTCACATCCAAATTTAACGAAACAGAATTTTACTTAGTTTAGTTTACTTTAGTTTAGTTTACTTAGTTTAGTTTGCTTTAGTCTAGTTTACTTTAGTTTAATTTATATTCAAGCTACTCAAAATGAGGGGAAGATTTGTAGCCTTCTAAAGGCTACCTGAATAGTTACGAAAGAATAGATGATTATTTTTATCTTCTGAGAATCATGGTTCTCAGGCGATCAGCAGCGCTTGCTGACTTATCGGCAACGCCTCCCACTCTTTCGACAAGTCCAATCAGGTGACAAACGCCTGCGCCTCCTATAGCCTCTTCGTTTTCGAAGATCTTTTTCAGGAGAGCGGTTTCAAGCACGTCTACATCATGTTCTAGGCTCTCAACTTCAGGGATAATTTTTAGGGTTTCCTTGATTTCTTCCTTGCTAAAAGAAGTTGCGAGAAGCTTGTAAAGCGCGCCTGCGAGTTCACGGTACAGCCTTGCGGTCTTCAGGGAAGTGGCCATCAATTCCAGAAAGCCTTCTTTAATTTCTTCAGGAACAGTTTCACAGGGCCGAAGGGTCATCCAGTAGGCAGCAGCCTGGGCAAAATCGGCAATAGAGTCTTGTTGCTTAAGGAAGGAAAGGAGATCTTTTTTATTCACAGGCAGCCTGACTGAAGAGGGAATGCCTGCCCTTACCTTCTGTTTGAGTTTGTCAGCCTCATGTTCCAACTTATCAATTTCTTCTGTTCTCTCATCCAGAACCTCCTTGTTTCCTGTACAGTAGGCTTCCATTGCTTCAGCCAGCTTTTCAACAGCAAGCACACCCTTTTTAGCGTGTGCTTCCAGGGGCACAAAAGGGGACTCGGCCACTACGTCAAGGACGGAACGAATGTAGTCTTTCACGAAAAGATCACCTCAAAACCTACAAAGATCAATGCCGATGTGAGAGCGGCTATAGGAACTGTTGCTACCCAGGAAGAAATAATTTTCCAGATCACGCGCAGATCAACGGCTGCAATCCCGCCTGCAAGTCCAACCCCTATAACCGAACCGACAAGGGTGTGTGTAGTCGAAATCGGGAGGGAACTGTAACTGTGAAGCAAGACCACCGAGGCAGTTGCAAACTGAGCAGAAAAACCACGGGTTGGAGTGAGTTCTGTAATCTTTGAGCCAATTGTCTGAACCACTTTATAACCCCAGGTGGCCATTCCTATTACCATTCCAAGACCTCCCATTACAAGCACCCATATAGGAACTCCAATTTCTGTCCCTGGTACTCCTATAACCTTAAGCGCTGCACAGAGAGGACCAATAGCGTTTGCTACATCATTTGATCCATGTGCAAATGCAATATAACAGCCAGTTATGAGCTGTAAGGATATGAATTTTTTCTCAACGAGAGGTAGGTCTATAGCTCTGCGAAGGTAAATCTTTCTTATTATAGAAAAGGTCAAGTAAGCAAAGACAGCTCCAAGAGCTGGAGATACAAACCAACTGGCGACAATCCTTATGAGTTCTCCCCAGTGGATGTCAGAAAAAGAGATAATTCCGTTGTTAGCAACAATCAGCCCAAAGCCGAGCACCGAACCAACGATAGAATGACTGGTTGAAACAGGAAGGTTATAGAAAGTTGCGAGTGTTACCCAGAAGCTTGCTGCAAGAATCGCAGCCAGCATGCCCAGCACCACAATGTCCGGCTGGATAATGCTGATCATATCAATGGGAACAATACCGTTTGCAATTGTCTCAGTAACTCGTGCACCGAAGAATACGGCGCCTAAGAGTTCAAAGACAGCAGCAATAACGATTACCTGCTTGATTGATAAAGACCCTGTTCCAACTGAGGTCCCCATAGCATTTGCAAGGTCGTTTGCACCTATATTCCAAGCCATGTAAAGACCCGCTAATATAAGTGCTATGATAAGTAAATCCATTTTTTACTACTCCAGAAATTTAAACTTCAAAACAATATGTATTACCATAAAATTCACGTTTTTCAGTTTTAGTAATAAATTTTTGTGCAATTTCTGAACATTTTTTTTAGATTTAATACCTTTATGGTATTCCAGATAATCTCATTATATTTTATAGTTTCCATATATTTTTGATCACTCTATATAATCAATAGATCTATATATGCCGATTTAGATGTATTCATATTTCTATCTCAGCTTTAGAAACTTCAGGTCTCCGTATGAAGACAAAAGAAAAAAAAACCCTATAAAAACCGAGCTTTTTTGCTTCAAAAATAATGTAAAGTTTTTTCTGGGTATATCTCTCCGGAGTCTTAATGAAAAGCCTAATAGATAACTTCAAAATACAAAAAGAAGGCTTAAAGATGGTCAGAAAAGATGTGGAAGCCTAAGATGTCACTTGAAAAGCTTACTGGATATTTTTAGATCTTTTGATACTATATACCAGCTATCCGGTCTTTGGAAAGGAATTTTGTAAAGAGGTTTAAATTCTGCTGCAGAATCTTTCTTGAAAAAAATAGAAAGATTTATATAATAAATGATCTCTGCGACAAAGTTAATTTTTAAGACTAGTAATGTGAGGTCGTCTTCTATTATCTGGTTGATATTTTCCCAAATACTCATAAAGTAGTTTCCAGGTTCTTTTTGTTCCGAACCTCAGTGCAACTGGAGCTGACTTGCGTTCCTTGCACGAAAACGCAAGCATTTGTCATACTGAATATTTAATCATGGCAGTATCAACCATGTAACACTGGACGACC
>DUGT01000169.1:0-965 GCA_013331275.1 Methanosarcina sp.
AGTTTCAAGTCTTACTTTTATAGCGTCTTCAGTGTACCAGGAGGTCCAAAAATTTTCTCCGTTGGTATAAGAATATCTTGCTAGTTCGTATCCATCTTTATCGAGAAGAATTAACTTATCATAATATGCAAGACCCAATTTAGTAAAATGTAATCTCATCTGAGTAGCGCCAGGTTCGCTTACTGCAGGCCATGTATAGTCAAAATTATTTGCATAAGGGTGATCCGACTCTGGTAAAGATTTAGCCCCAGAAGCAATAGTACATGTAATGATGCTTATTAAAACGCAAAATATTAAAATTTTTGAATATTTCATCTTAGAAATTCCTCCTCCTGTTCCACTTACTTTGAATAATGCTACGGAATAGCATGCTTAAATGTAGTGCCATTCTGTTCAAAATAGGAAACTTCCTAATTTTTGGTTTATATATTGAAGTCATAGAATGCAGAAAGCAATGACAAATCTTGATGGCTCTATAAAACATTAAAAAGCGCCCAGTTTACAAAATAAATCTAAACTATGTTTTTTCCTTAGTTCCTATATCTTAAGCACATATAGGTAGTAAGAAAAATCGGCGAGGTCATATGATCACTATTTTTGAATTCTACTACAAAGATCATGTGCTTAAAGTTAAACGCATACTCTGATATCAGGAGGCACTTATTCGCCCAAAAATGTGGAACTTAAGTTTTTTGCATTTATTTTACTGCAAAATAAAATTAATAAGTATAACTCAGTTCAAACCTTAAACTTTTTCATTTTATTCTGCAACTTTATAAAAATATACTGATTGATTTTATTTCTCCGAGATTAAAGGTAATAAAGTGAATCGTTGCAGAAATCGAAATATTTTAGGCACAAAAGCGCAAAAGGAAAATCTTGAGAATTTCAACTCTTATTTTTCACATTAAAAAACTAACGTAGCTATTCATTTACTGAAAACTATAGAAAGAAAAACATATCTT
>DUGT01000169.1:1178-11056 GCA_013331275.1 Methanosarcina sp.
GTCAGGGATAATCCAAATACATATATGTGATGTCAAGTAGACAGCTAATCTGAAAAGATCACAAATTTCAAAAATAACAGCTCTGAACGAAAAACAACTCAAAAAAATGCGTAAATGGGATAGCGCGGATTTGAACCGCGGTCCAAGCGTCCCAAACGCTCGAGGATGGACCAAGCTACCCTACTATCCCAAGGGGTACTTCCCTTCAAACGATATTATCCTTTATATAGCTTTCGTTAGAACATGGATCTGTCATGCTTTCTCTAAAAACTTTTTATGGAAAAATCAAAACCCCTTTTGTCTGAAAACTCTTTCGATCTGATTATTCCTGAATAAATTTTGAATTTTTTCTGAGATTGTTTTTACTTCCAGCGTCGATAAATCTCGTTTTCTATCCCGAGCAGGTCAAGTGTCCTTCCTACCATGGTATCTATCAGGTCTTCAAGGGTTCTGGGCCGTGAATAAAAGCCCGGGCAGGCTGGAAGGATGCTTGCTCCTGCTTTTTTAGCCCTGAGCATATTTTCGATGTGTATAAGGTTAAGCGGTGTTTCTCGGGTCATCAGGATAAGTTTTCTTTCCTCTTTGAGGCAGACGTCTGCAGCTCTTGTAAGAAGAGTATCGGATACCCCATTTGCCACGGCTGCAAGAGTTTTCATACTGCACGGAGCGATAACCATTCCTCCTGTCCTGTATGAACCACTAGCGATTGGTGCTGAAAAATCTTTCTGGGCATAGCTCCAGGTTGCAAGTTTTTCCACTACTTCGGGGGTGTAATCAGTCTCAATCCTTATTATCTGGCTTGCGGCATCCGTCAAAACCAGATGGGTTTTAATTCCTTTTTCCGCCAGTACCTCAAGAAGGCGAATTCCATACTGGACCCCTGAGGCTCCACTGATTCCTACTGCTATCTCCATTTTATCCTGCCATTAGTGTTCCTGCTGGTAACTCACTATTCATCTTTATGCATTATTCAAATCGTTATTTTGCCTTCCCTGTTCGTCTTCTTTTTTGTAAAAAGCAATGAAACTTTCTATCATTTCACCAGCGACTGAGACTATATCTTTTATTTCTTCAGGGCTAATATTATCCTTGTGTATTCCGACAACAAATACCGAGGTCTTCTTTGTGGCCCTGCTCACCTGCCTTGCCCCATCCAGGGCAAGATATTCCTCCCGGTGCCCAGGCATTGTTATCACCGATGAACTTGCTCTCTGGCTTTTCTCATCAAAAAGTCCTACGCCAACAGCTCCCACATGTTTTTCTCCACCTGTGAGAGTCAGCATGTAGTCTTCTCCTACCTTTTTTGCATCAAGTACAACCTCAATTTTCCCCACTTTCCGTTTAATCTGAAACAAATTCCTACCTCGGTTCTTAAAATTTCAAAGACGTCTATTTTTCCTTTAAGCTTCCATAAATTTTCTTCTTTATATTTCCTTTTTTAAATTTACTTTTTATTCTATTCCACTATACTTTAGAGATCACTCAATTTAAACTGTTTAAGGGGTTTCTTAATGTCAAAATAGTCTCTGGCGGCTTTTCCCACGACTTCGCAGTACTCTTTCGGGCTATATACTCCCATTCTCCAGTTATCCATTTGTGCTTCCTGCAAGATGGATACAAAATGGGAAGCTTCGTTAAGAGGGATCATTTTGTGGTCAGTTTTTATCATGGCCTGCATTTCCAGCATTTCGGGCGTCTTAGGAATGTCAACAAGAACATACTTAGAATCAACACCAGCAAGCTCTGCAATTTCTTTTTCAACTCTTCTGATCCGGTCGCGGTGCCTCAGTATGGCTTTTCCTACATCTGCCAGGCCTACATATAAGGCGCGTTTATAGAGTTTACGGGCGTCCAGCATCCTTGCAAGTTCTCCTGCATATCCGGTTGCGTTTCTCATGGATGCAACAAGGTCTATATCGTCCATGTACCTCAGCCTGAACGGGTCAAGTTCATTATTCTCAATCATATACTCCACTGATCTGGAACACATAGCTTCCGAAATCCTGGTTACGTGATGATAGTAAACCGATGTGTTCATCCATAAACGTGATACAAGAAGCGACTCGGCAGCCTTTAACCCACCGTAATCTACAACGAGCCTATCCTCATAAAAATTCATTTGTTTTATCAAACGATTGTAATCCACAACTCCAAAGGCTACACCTGTGTAATGGGCATCCCGAACAAGATAATCCATTCTGTCCACGTCAATCTCACTGCTAAGTATCTGCCCTAGAGAAGTTTCCCCTTTTATGTGTTTTACGAGGTTTCCAGGAGAAATTCCATATTTATTCAGGATTTCTCTAATCTCTCCTTTTCCTAGGATTCCCTTTACATCCTCATGCCTGCGCCGCGTGTATTTGTCAATGACGTTTTCGGTAACGTGAGAAAAAGGTCCATGCCCTACATCGTGTAGAAGAGCAGCAGCTTTTATTTCGGTTTTCTTATCCTCTTCAATCGAGTCCAGACTTCTGGTTAGCATGGAGGCAAGATGCATTGTTCCAAGCGAGTGCTCAAAACGCGAATGATTTGCTCCGGGGTAGACAAGGTTTGAAAAACCAAGCTGTCTTACCCTTCTCAGGCGCTGCATCTGGGGGGTAGAAAGAAGATCCTGAACTAAATCATCCAGCTCGATGTAACCATGTACGGGATCAAGGACAACCTTCATTATTCTTTAGACAGATTTCATTATATATTGTTGTTACTACTACTCTGATACTGTATATTTTGCAGAAACCCCTGCTACCCGAAAGTTTAAAAGAAAGCCGGATATGGTATTATCATGATTATATTTTCAGGCGGTACCGGAACTCCCAAGCTCCTTGACGGACTCAAGGAAATCCTCCCAGCAGAGGAAATGACTGTTGTTGTAAACACTGCCGAAGACCTATGGGTTTCGGGGAATCTGATTTGTCCTGATCTGGACACAGTACTCTACCTATTCTCAGACCAGATCGACCGAAAAAGATGGTGGGGCATAAAAGACGACACTTTTCTGACTTATGAACGTATGCAGAAACTGGGCATCACTGAAGGTATGAAGCTTGGGGACTGTGACAGAGCAACCCATATAATTCGCTCGAACTTTATCCGGAGTGGAATTTCCCTTACAGACGCAACCTTAAAGCTTGCGTCCATTTTCGGAATTGATGCAAAGATTTTACCTATGTCTGATGACCCAGTTTCCACTTATATAGAAACTCCTGAGACCATCCTGCATTTCCAGGATTTCTGGATCGAGAAACACGGAGAACCTGAGGTGCTGGGTGTTGACATAACTGGGGTCTCCGAAGCTTCAATCTCTCCAAAGGTGCTAGAAGCCCTTGAAAACGACGACAAAGTGCTTATAGGGCCAAGTAACCCGATTACGAGTATAGGGCCTATCATTTCTTTACCCGGCATGGAAGGTTTACTGCAAAAGAAAAAAGTCGTTGCAGTCAGTCCGATAATCGGCAATGCTCCTGTAAGCGGTCCTGCCGGGAAACTCATGCAGGCCTGCGGGCTTGAAGTCTCTTCAATGGGAGTTGCGGAATATTATCAGGACTTCCTTGACGTCTTTGTCTTCGATGAACGGGATCAAGCGGACGAATTCGCGTTTGAGAAGCTTGGATGTCGTGCTTCCCGTGCTGACACTCTCATGACCTCAACTGAAAAAAGCAAGGAACTGGCAGAGTTAGTAGTAGGTTTGTTTGATACTATTGTCTGTCCTTAATTTTTCGGTTTTAATACGTTTATTAGTTTTTCATTATTTTTTATTTTTCCAAATTACATTATCTTTTGCTAATTGTTTTATTACTTCTTTATTCTCTTCAAACTTCTTTCACTTTGTGTCTCTCTTGTCATTTTATCTTGCTTACTTTTATATCTTGTTTATTTATCTTGCTTACTCTTTTATCGCTTACTATTCTATCTTGTTTATTTCCCAACTTATATCTCATTTTAGATATATTTCCGGATTTATTTTCAGTGTTAACCAAATCCGAAAGTTTTATGTAACACAATTATTTATTTTTTTAATACTAAAAATTACAAGAAACGAATTTTATCTTACTTCTTAAATATAGTTTTCTGGCAAGTAACATTCTTCTGCCGGATTATGAAAGTATGGTTTAACTGTTATGGAAAAATCATGATAGGAGAAGGTGTGATGAATACAAAGAGAATAAAAAGTAAGTTCATTTATCTCATTTTCCTTACTGCCCTTATTTTTTCCCTTGGAGCTGTTCCGGGGATGGCAGCTGAAGGTTGCAACTCAAATTTGATGGCTCAGGTCTTTTCTGCAGCTGAAGCAGATCTTGGAGCTGTTGGGCCGCAAAACACACTTATTATTACGGATATAGGCTCTCCTGCAGAGTCCTACGTTTTCCTGGACGATTTCTACTCAGAGTTTTATAGCAGGGATCTTCTACACACAAAAAATCTCCTCACTGTCCAGAACTCAAGGAACAGTCCTCTATGGTTTGCATTCTTCAATAAATGCAGTGGGAAGTGCACTTATATCGAGGTTTCCTATGAAAACGAAAGTAAAATCAGCTACAAGGTAACGGAAAACATAAACTTTAGTAAGCTTTCGAAAACCAATGAATCAAGAGCTGCGTGGAATGAAAAGGTAAACAATTCGGTATTTGACGGACGCGAGTTTGCTATTCTTACCATTTCGAACGCCTGGGCTACCGGAAAGTTTGATTATGAGTTAATGCAGTGCCTTGAAGTGCACAACCATTTCTGTCCCGGAGTTTCCAGCGGTTATGTGCTTGCAAACTGGATGGAAGAGAATTACCCGCTTAAGGAAGGCGTGAGTTACACGTTTTTCTCCTGCCCTAACTGGTGCAAAGATGATGTTTTCGTAAAGCGCTGGGACACAACACCAGGCAAAGGAGGGATCTGGGTCTCTACGTTAACCGATAACGAAACCGAAGCTCTAGGAGGTTCTCCTGCAGGTATTTTCGTAGTCACGGATAAGAATGCCGGAACTATGAAAGCAGTAGCCCTCGGGTTTGACTTTGATGTTGTCAATGCGAACTCCGGTGTAAAAGCCGATGATCCGGGATGGATCTCGAAATATTTAGCTGACCTCTGGCTTATGAATAAGAAAAATTGGGACACACAGGGACTTGTTTCTGTAATTTCAGTGAAGGATATTGATGCCGATACCCTGAACAAAATGAAGCAGGCAGACAATAATCCTTATGTGGTTCTCGGGCTGCTTAATTCTACAGAGAACTAATCCCTTGAAAAACTGAACTAGTGAACAGGCAATTTAATTAATTTGTATAAACCTACACAAAAAGTGTAATCAGATATGTTTGAGGATTCCAATAATCCTCACATTCTCCTCTTTCTCTTCATTTTTTTATTTTGCTTTTCCGATATTTTCCTGGAATTCCTCGACTCTTTTCCTGGCTGCTCGAATCCTCGGTTTTTTGGCTATTAAGTGGATCTAGATTTAGAACAAAATTATAGAATTCTTTATTACCTAAGTACAATTCCTTATTAATAGCACAGGATTCTTTATTATCAGAGCAGGATTCCTTATTAATAACATGATTATTACTTAGAGAGATATCGCAACAGCCAAAAAAGAGTTAGTACCATGCTTGAAAAACTGAAAACTTCACTGATTAATTCTCCTGTAATCAAGCGAGGAGAATATAATTACTTTATCCATCCGATTTCTGATGGTGTGCCATCCATAGACCCCCATATGGTTGAAGAAATCGCCGAATATATTCTTCAGATTACTGACATCAAAAAAGTTGACACTATTCTTACCATAGAGGCCATGGGTATTCCTGTAGCAAATGCCCTTTCTCTGAAAACGGGAATTCCTTTGACAATTGTTCGAAAGCGGCCTTATTTCCTTGAAGGAGAAGTGGAACTGTCTCAGAGCACAGGGTATTCGAAAGGAGCTCTCTATATAAATGGGCTCAAGAAAGGGGACAGAGTAATTATCGTGGACGACGTCATCAGTACTGGCGGAACGTTGATAGCACTCGTAAAAGCCCTGAAAATTATGGGTGTGGAGATTCTGGACGTAATTTCCGTTATCGGCCGAGGGATTGGCTATTTGCAATTAAATGAGCTAGGGGTTGAACCCAAAATCCTCGTTACAATTGACGTGAGCGAGAAAGGTGTGGAGATCAAGAATGTCTTTGGGAACGAGTGACGCGTTTGACTTAAGGCCTGACTATATTATCAGTGTGATAAATAAATTGGGCGCAAAAATCGTGGGTTTTCAGTTTCCTGAAGGGCTCAAAAGAAAAGGGCCCGGGCTTGCAAAAAAAATAGAAGAAGCTACCGGAGCAGAGATTCTCATTTCAGGAGACCCATGTTTTGGGGCATGCGATCTGGATAAAACTTTACTTGATCAGGTTGATATTCTTTTCCATTTCGGGCATGCTGAGCTTGACGATACGAAATTTTCCGAGAAAGTCTATTTCATAGAAACGCGTTCTGCAGTTGACATTCGGCCGGTTGTTGAAAAGGTTGTCCCTGAACTTAAGGGGCAGGTTATAGGGCTGATTACTACTGTCCAGCATGTCCATAAACTCCCTGAAGCCTGTGCTGTACTGGAGGCAAATGGAAAGACCTGCGTAATAGGTCATGGAGATTCCAGGCTTGCATATCCTGGCCAGGTGCTTGGCTGCAATTTTTCGACAGCAAGGAATGAGGTATGTGATGAATATCTTTATATCGGAAGCGGAGACTTCCATCCTCTAGGTGTAGCTCTTTCCACAAAAAAGCGAGTTCTTGCAGCCGATCCTTTTTCCGGGGAAGTTCGCGAAGTAGACCCTTCAAGAATCCTCCGCCAGCGAAGTGCGGTAATTGCAAAGTCTCTGGACGCGAAGGTTTTCGGGATAATCATCTCGAGCAAAAACGGGCAGGAAAGAATGGAGCTGGCCTTCTCTTTAAAAGCGCTTGCGAAAAAGCACGGAAAAAAGGCATACCTTATCCTGATTAATCTTGTCACTCCGGATCAGCTTCTTCAGTTCAAAGTAGATGCTTTCGTTAATACCGCCTGCCCAAGGCTTGCAATCGATGAGGTTGGCCGTTTTCCCTCTCCTATGCTTACACCCCAGGAATTTGAGATCGTGCTTGGAGAACGGGAATGGGAAAACCTAGTGCTCGACGAGATTACCGAGGAACCAGTATAACTTTTTACTGTTGGTTATGTTCAGGAAATATGTTAATTTCAGGAAATATGTTAATAGGAAATATGTTAATTTCAGAAAATATGTTAATTTCAAAGAATAGTTCAGGTTTAGATAGTAAGTAAAAGTCTAAGCATCAAGTCAAAATATATAAATAAAAAATTAAAATTATATAAATAAAAAACCTCAGTCGATGAAATGAAACAGAGAAAACTTGAGATGCTCCTTGAAGAACTGGAAGACTTTTCCAGTCCTGAACTTGAGCTGGAGCAGTACCAGACACCTCCTCTTTTAGCTGCGGAAATTCTTCATTTTGCTTATATGCAGGGAGATCTTGACGATTCTGTGCAGGATCTGGGATGTGGTACCGGAATCCTTGCAATCGGGGCGAAGGTTCTGGGAGCCAGAAAGGTTGTGGGATATGATACTGATTTAAAAGCACTTGATACCGCAAAAGAGAATGCCCGAAAACTTGGAGTAGAGGTCGAGTTCGTATTATCAGACATTGCCGATATTAAAGAGCGTGTAAAAACCACGGTTATGAACCCTCCTTTCGGGGCAAGAGTGAAAGGTAGAGACAGGCCTTTCCTTTCGTCAGCATTAAGAACAAGTGAAGTTATATATTCAATTCACAACCGCGGAAGCCTTGCTTTTATCCAAAAGTTCATTAAGCCTGCGGTCATTACACATTCCTACGTTGCAAAATTTCCTATAAAACGAACCTTTGATTTCCATAAAAAAGAACGAGAGGTTATTGAGGTTGAGATCTATAGGATTAAGGTCTCCGGATAATTCAGGACGCAAATACCATTTAAAGCATCAGATTTTATAGCATCAGTGCAGGACTTTATTTCAAAAGGCGAGCTATAACACTGCTTATAATAAGTATGCCTGTGTATTACCAAACTATATGATGCGTCAATAGGGGCAAAAGTGGCAGATAATAGGAACATGATAATCTATCTCCTCTATTGAGGTTGGTTATCTGCCAATTGAATGTGCCAGTATCTAATTGAATGGTTACCAGCATCTCATATTATTGATAGTTATTGTGATTACGATTTATATCGACTACTAACGATAGTCCAAATGAGGGATCATGATTAGAATTAGAAAAAGTAAAACTACGAGAAAAAAATTGACTGGCCCGAATGAAGGAAAGCCGGTTGCTGAAAATGTAACTCAAATTACTTCCGAAAGCAGGGATCAACTCAAAGGTCAGTCGAGAGATCAGTTTAAGACCCAGCCCAGGGAACAGGTTAAAAATCAACCAAGGGAGCAGTCCAGAGATCAACATAAGATCCAATCAAGAGATCACTTCAGGGGACATCCCAGAGATCAGTTTAAAGGTCAGTCCAGGGATCAGTCAAAGGATCAGTTCAGGGGAGACCAGGGCAAGAAACGAAGGTTCCCGTACCAGAAAAAAGGTTCCAGAGAAAGATCGGATACGTTTGAACCTAGAGCTCCCTACGAAGCTGAAACTCCGGAAGAAGAGCTTGAAAAAGGGGGTTTTGTGCTTCCTGGAGAGCTTGTTGGAACTACTGAAGAGTTCAAATCCGGGGAAGGAACAACAGTGTCTGCCGGAGATATTTACTCTACAGCTACCGGAAACGTAATTATCGACAGGAAAGCAAGAGTAATCTCAGTCAGGCCACGCACGCTTATTCCGAATATTCTTAAAGTGGGGGATATTATCTATGGAAAGATAACTGATGTGCGCGAATCCGGGGCAATGGTGGAAGTTGCAGGAATTGAAGGCAAAGAAGACAGGGAAATTGTCAATGTGCGTTCGGGAGACATCCATGTATCGAATGTGCGGGACTCTTACGTTAAGAGACTTTCAGATGAGTTCAGACATTCTGATATCATTCGGGCCAGGGTTCTTGACACTGAGAGAATGCGCCTGACAACAGCTGAAGATTCTCTTGGAGTTGTAAAAGCTTATTGTTCAAATTGCAAAGGAGAACTTGTGCTCGAAGGGAAAAAGCTTAAATGCCCAGTCTGCAATATGACCGAAACTCGCAAAATCTCAACCGAGTATGGGAAAGGGGTAAAGTAATTCTTTCTCCTGCAGGTATGGATTTCTGCACAATAAATTATCAGTAAGTTATATTACTCACATTTACAGGTGGTCACCAATGGAACTGAACATTCTCTCCAAAACAGACAATGAGCTTGAAGTTGAGCTCAAAGGCGAGACGCATACCCTTCTAAATATACTTAAGGATCTTCTTATTAAAGACCAAAGGGTTGAGATTGCCTACTATGATATGAAGTACGTAAGTATCAGTGACCCGATCCTTTACATCAAAACCGATGGTACAAACCCGATTGAGGTACTAAAGGATGCTGCTTCAAAAATAATTGCTCAGTGCGACGAATTTACTGATGTCTTTGGCAAGGCAGTAAACGCCTGAAATTTGAAAAACGGTCGCATAACGTCTTTTTAAAGGCGTTTTGCTTTCTTTTTCCGGTAAATCCGGGGTTTTTCTCGCAGGGGGCTCTTAATAATTATTGAGGAGCCTTTGCTATCTTCAAATTTTAGAGACCTTTGGAATACTTTTTTATGAATTGATGTGTATCCAGAGTAAAAGAAATCTTAAATGCAAAAGTAGGGTAAAAGCACTAAACAGGATTGAGCGGTTTCGATTCTTTTATTTCAAAGACTATGTCCATATCACAGCTTAATAATCATAACTAACCTGTAGCTAATATTGAGGTTAATCC
>DUGT01000169.1:11210-12609 GCA_013331275.1 Methanosarcina sp.
ATTGAGGTTAATCTAACTGACATTGAAATTAATCTAACTAACATTGAAATTAATCTAACTAACATTGAAATTAATCTGACTAACATTGAAATTAATCTAACTAATATTGAAGTATGAAAGATAAATTGAGGTATGAAAGAAAATGAAACTTGACGATTCATCCCTTCAGAAGTTCGGTTTTATAAAAAGAGAGACTCTTGGCAGTATAAATATCGACCCTCTTCAGACGGGCGGGCGTTTGACCGAGGCTGCAAAACAGGCTCTTGTAGAGTGGGGAGACGGGTATTCGGTATGTGATTTCTGCGGAGGAGTTCTGGATCAGATAAAAAAACCTCCAATTTATGATTTCGTACATAAAGCCCTTCCCGAATTTCTTGGTTGTGATGAGGCAAGGGTCACAAATGGGGCAAGGGAGTCCAAGTTTGCTGTCATGCATTCTATTGGAAAGCCGGGTGACTGGATTGTGCTTGATGGACTTGCCCATTACTCTTCATATGTTGCAGCCGAAAGAGCAGGCCTGAATATCAAAGCCGTACCACATTCAGGCAGCCCAGATTATTACCTTGACCCTGAAGGGTATGCCACGGCAATCGAAGAAGTTACAAAAGAAAGTGGAAAACCGCCTGCTCTTGCACTTGTAACTTATCCGGACGGAAGTTATGGAAACCTGTCAGATGCAGGAAAAATAGCCTCGATCTGCCATGAATACGATGTCCCTCTCCTTCTGAATGGTGCATATGCCGTAGGAAGAATGCCGGTATCTGCAAAAGAAATCGGTGCCGACTTTATTGTGGGCAGCGGGCATAAATCTATGGCAGCATCAGGGCCTGTCGGAGTTCTCGGGGTAAGTGAAGAGTACGCTCCTATCGTATTCAGGAAATCCAAACATAGCAAGGTAAAAGAAGTTGAGCTTCTGGGATGCACGGCGAGAGGTGCTACGGTTATGACTCTTATTGCATCTTTCCCGGATGTGGTAAAGCGTGTGAGGAACTGGGACCAGGAGGTCGAAAATGCTCGCTGGTTTTCGGCAAGGCTTGAGGAAATGGGCTTTATCCAGCGCGGGCAAAAACCTCACTCTCATGACCTGATGTTCTTCGAAGCCCCTCGCTTCTATGAAATTTCCGAGAAGGTTAAAAACGGAAGATACTTCCTCTACAAGGAGCTCAAAGCACGCAATATTCACGGCATCAAGTCCGGGCTTACCAAATATTTCAAACTCAGTACTTTTGGGCTTGAAAGAGAAAAACTTGAAGCTGTCGCGGACTCTTTTGAAGATATCCTGAAAAAATATGAGGATATTTAAGGCTGTTTGATCCTGTTGATATTTTATTTTACGTCCAGGAGAACTCAACCAGGGCTCAATATCCTGGTTCTGAATTTCTCCTTCTCATTTCTCCTT
>DUGT01000169.1:12719-14036 GCA_013331275.1 Methanosarcina sp.
CTTCTCATTTCTCCTTCTCATTTGAGGTAAATGAGTTCAAATATTCAAGATTCCGGAGAAAAGTACGAAAAAAGTATGCAAAAGTGTGTATTTTCGGAATCTCTGCCAAGTTTATCCGCTGAGTCCAGGTACTCTTTAACGAATCCTGGTGCCTAGTCCAGGTGCTTTTTAACGGTCCAAGTGGCTCAAGGTACTTTTTACCGAGTCCAGGTTTTACTGAACCCAGTACCCTTACTTTTTCAGTTCCACATTTTCCATGTATCCTTCTCCTCTCGGAGTCAGGACATAATATATAGTTCCTTCACTTTCCTCTTTTTCAATACAGAGGGTACTTTCCAGCATATTCAGGTTATAACTTGCCTGAGAATCCGTGAGCTTGAGTTCGTCTTTAATTTCTTCCAGCGATTTTTTATGCTCTACCAGGGCTTTGAGGATGTTTCTCCGTACAGGGTTCTGCAAGGCATTAAGGCAGGCCTTGTGGTCTTCTGTCATATCCTCTTTCATTTTGCCTTCGCGCTTCATCTTTGAAACCCATTCTTGTTTTCTTTTCGCAGCTTCCTCGGAAGTCATATTTGATCATTAATATATTGACCGCTGTATCTAAATAATCTTGGGGAAGAGAAATTCGCAGTATAGCACCTATGATGAGTTAAATAGCATGAGTCCTCTAGTTATTGTGAGAATTTGATCATCATGGAGGGGTATGTTTGGAAAATGATAGTGGAGATATGTTTAAGTATAAACTTGGTAAGTGGGTTCTGAGCATAGACGAATGTGCGTTTATGAATCTTATGGATATTGGAAAGAATAAATCTATACGTCAATATCTTATCGAGTCAATTGATAATTGGGTAAACAAGGATGAACCACTTATAACAGACGAGTTTATTTCGGAAATTTGCGACTTTATTAAAAAAGAAAATGAAGTTCTTTACGACCGTTTAGTGAAAAAATGCGCTTTGAAAGGAATAAGTGTAGGTGAAGGCATATTTGAATCGCTGAGTCTTTTGAATTGCGGAATGATAGGTACGCAGGAGTGCAGACAGTACGAAGATGACTTCTCTGATGCGTGATTATTCTGTCTGATCTTTTTCACTTTATTGAATAAGCTTGATTTTGTATTTCAGGTATATAGATCCTGAATACATTTCGTGTAAAAGAAAGGTATTTAGGTGCAGCAGTAAGATTTCGCAGTGAAATTCCTCTGCTATTCACCTGTCTTTGGTTTTTCAGTAAATTTTCTTTTGGGATATTTTTGCAATTTTGCTGAAGACTTCTCTCACTTGTTCTTCACTTGTTCTTCATTTGTTCTTCATT
>DUGT01000169.1:14217-15612 GCA_013331275.1 Methanosarcina sp.
TTCATTTGTTCTTCATTTGTTCTCTCACTTGAAATCTTTCATGGATTCGAAATCCAGGGTTGCAAAATAATCCTCAATGGTCTCGGCTCTCCTTATCTGCACAACACTTCCATCTTTTCTGAGAAGGAGTTCGGCAGAACGGAGTTTTCCGTTGTAATTGAAGCCCATAGCATGTCCGTGAGCTCCTGTATCGTGGATTGCAAGTATATCTCCGATTTCAATTTCAGGAAGTGCCCTATCGATTGCGAACTTGTCGTTATTTTCGCAGAGAGAGCCGGTTACGTCGTACTTGTGGACAGGAACCTCGTTTTCCTTTCCAAGCACGGTTATATGGTGATAGGCTCCGTAAATGCCCGGCCGCATCAGGTTGGCCATACATGAGTCCATCCCTACATAGTCTTTATAGGTATGTTTGAGATGCCGAACCTGAGTAATCAGATAGCCATAGGGCCCTGTAATTACACGGCCGCATTCCAGGAAGACTTTAAGTGGATAGAGTCTGTTAGCTGTGATTGTTGACTCATAAGCTTCTTTGACACCTTTTGCCACGGCTTCGAAGGAAACAGGTTCTTCTTCAGGCCTGTATGGAATGCCTATGCCTCCACCGAGGTTCACAAATTCAAACTTTATGTTGAGTTCCTTTGAGATTTCAACTATAAGTTCGAAGAGGATTCTTGCGGTTTCCACAAAGTAGTTAGCGTTTAATTCGTTAGAAGCGACCATCGTATGCATTCCGAAACGCTTTACTCCCTTATCCCTGAGTATACGGTAGCCTTCAAAAAGCTGGTCTCTCGTAAATCCGTACTTTGCTTCTTCAGGCTTTCCTATTATAGAATTTCCTTCTTTAAGGGGGCCAGGATTGTACCTGAAACAGACAATATCAGGAAGTCCAGCATACTTTTCAAGGTAGTTAATATGGCTTATGTCATCAAGGTTTATGTACGCTCCAAGCTCTTTTGCCTTCAGGAACTCCTCAGAAGGAGTATCGTTTGAGCTAAACATTATGTTTTCCCCGGTAATTCCCGCTTTTTCAGCAAGAATTAGCTCCGGTAAAGAACTGCAGTCCGCACCAAATCCTTCTTCTTTGAGAATCTTAAGAATAAAGGGGTTTGGAAGGGCTTTTACCGCAAAAAACTCTTTAAAGCCGGGAACCTCCCTAAATGCTGTTTTCATTCTCTGTGCATTTTCCACAATGGCTTTCTCATCGTAGATGTGAAATGGGGTGGGATACTTTTTTACTATTTCCAGAATTTTCTCTTTCGTGAAAGGAAGGTCCTTTGAAACCATATTATTACCTTTTATTGATTCTTTTAATGGGGTTTTGTATCAATTTGAATTTTTACTCCTTTATTAGTCTTTCTGCCCCGAGTTCCATCACCCGAGTTCCGTCACCCG
>DUGT01000169.1:15716-25277 GCA_013331275.1 Methanosarcina sp.
GAGTTCCGTCTCGGGAGGACGGTGCCCTTTTCGCTCACTTAGTTCGCTCAAGAGGGCTGAATTATAATGAAAACACTGAAACCCGAGTCCTGTCTCGGGAGGACGAGGCCCTTTTCGCTCACTTAGTTCGCTCAAGAGGGCTGAATTATGGGCAAGAAAGGCTATTTTCTTAACGCACTCAGGAGAGGTGATTTATTCAAATTTTGTTTTGGGCTATGCGGTGAGAGTGGTTATAGTCTTTTTAATAAAAGGCTTAACTGCAAGCCTTTTCAGAAAAGGTTTGAGCGAAAACCCCAAACAATGTTTGAGTTTGAAATCTTACCCCCAAACCCTATAGGCGTGATCAACCGGCGCAACGGTTGCGACACAATATGGTCACATGCTCATTTTTTTAAAAACTTGTTTAAGCTTGGAGTAGGGGTAGGTGTTTACAATGTCTTCTTTCTCAAGCCAGCCCCGCCGCGCCTGCCCGAGGCCGTACCGCATGGATGTTAGGTCGGAAACGGCATGGCTGTCTGTAGATATACAGAACTTTAGGCCGAAAGTCTTTGCACGCAGGATAAGCTCATCATTAAGGTCAAGCCTTGAAGGTTGGCTGTTGATCTCCATTATTTTTCCATTTGCAGAGGCAGCTTCAAAAACCTTTTCAAAATTAACGGCATAAGCCTCTCTTTTCCCAAGCAGTCTTCCTGAAGGATGTGCAAGGATATCAAGATATTCGTTTTCCAGAGCTGTGACAATCCTTTCGGTCATTCTCTTTTCAGGAAATGCAAAACCGGAATGTACAGCTCCTACCACAACATCAAGTTTTTTGAGAATTTCATCCGGATAGTCAAGGCTTCCATCTTTCAGGATATCCACCTCAGATCCTTTGAGAATCTTTATCTTGAAGTTTTTTGAGAGTTTATCAATTTCTTTCCATTGGACTTTTAATTCTTCAATTTCCATACCGTTTGCAATTTTCTGAGAACGGGAGTGATCGGTTACTGCGATATACTCATAACCAAGAGCTTCTGCTTTTTCAATCGTGGTTTTAAGGGTGTCTTTTCCTTCACTGTATTCCGTATGCATATGGAGATCTCCTCTGAGATCACCTGCTTCTACCAGTTTGGGCAGAGTATTTCTTGCAGCAGCTTTAATTTCTCCCCGGTTTTCTCGAAGTTCGGGTGGGATATAGGCAAGGCCAAGTCTTTCATAAATCTCTTCTTCGCTGCTGCCTGCAATCTGTTTACCGGATCCTTTTAAGTACAGCCCGTATTCCGAAAGTTTGTAACCGTTTTTGATGGCAACATTTCTAAGTTCTATGTTGTGCTCCTTTGAACCTGTAAAGTACTGAAGAGCTGCTCCGTAACTTTCAGGTGGGACTACTCTCAGGTCAATAGCTGTTCCTTCTCTCAGAATTACGCTGCTTTTTGTGCTGCCTTTTAAGATAACCTGTTCGACGTCCGGAAGGGAAACAAAACAATCCATTACCTTCAAAGCCTCTTCTTTTTCAGCTTCTGCCAGGATGTCTATGTCCCCAATTGTTTCTTTCAACCTTCGGAGTGAACCTGTGTATATTATTGTCGAGAGGTCAACTTTAGAGGTTCTGCTTTCACACTGGGCTTTTAATGCAGATATAATTTCGTCTGCTAGTGGAAGTGCTTTTCCTAAAGCTATCCTGGCATGGCTTTTCTCATACTGCTCAATCGCCTTTGCAAGATTCTCTTCGCTTTTTTCTCCGAATCCTTCGAGCCTCCTGAGCCTGTGGGCACGAATAGCGTCTTTAAGGTCTGAAAGCGTTTTTACATCAAGAGTATCGGAAAGCTTTTTTATTTTCTTTGACCCAAGTCCTCGAATTTCCATAAGTTCTGGAGTACCTGAAGGTGCTTTTTCTTTAAGCTTTTCAAATTTTTCCACCTTGCCTGTTTCCAGATACTCTGCAATATGGTCAGCAATTGACTCCCCAATGCCTGGGATTTCGGTCAGCCCGGCTTTTCCTTCTCTGAAATAGATTTTTTCGATGTCTTCACCATGATTTTCTATCATCTGAGCAGCTTTCCGATAAGCTCGTGGTTTCCACTCAACCTGCTGGTATTCTAGAATGTCAGCAGCCTCATAAAATAGCTCGGCAATCTCTCGATTTCTCAATTGTTACCCCTACCCCCTGTGTTTTCTTTTTCCAGTTTCTTATTTTTTTCTTTTCTTCTTTTCCCTTCCTTCAATCGTCTTCAATACCTTTCTTTTCTTCAATAAGCTTTTAAATACCTTTTTTCTTCAATAAATCTTCAAATATTTTTCTTCAATAAATCTTCAATTTTTTTTCTTTACTAAGTCTTCAAATATCTTTCTTTACTTAGTCTTCAAATGCCTTTGTCTTCCTTAAAATTCCTGACTTCTTTAACTGTGGTGATATCATAAGGTCCTTTATCGTATCTTATGCGTAAAAAACGAGGAAAACGAAGAGCAAGCCCGGTATCTCCTTCTCCCTGTCCGACAGTATGGCCCAGGCTTTCCGTAATTTCCGAACCAAGGACTTCAATAACCAGAGCAGGCTCTACAAAAATATCCGGAAGCATTCTACTTTTCATGAATACATTTTTAGGGACTTCGGCAACAACATGCTCTGAAAGCAAGTTGTCTATTTCTTTTGCGTCCGCTTCTGTGAAGCCTGTCCCTACTTTTGTGAAAGTTTCAAAACGCTGTCCTTCTTCATTAAGAACTGCACAGAGGAGAGCTCCAAATGAACCTTTTCTTTTTCCTCGTCCATAATATTTCCCTACAATCACAAGGTCAAAGGTTTCTCTCATCCCGCTGGCATACTCTTCTTTCCATTTGAGCCAGAGCCAGCTCCTTTTTCCGGCTTCGTAAATCGAATTCCTATCCATGGATTTAATTATAACTCCTTCAAGCCTTTTTTCCAGAGCCTCGTTGAAAAAATCCTCAATTTCTTCAAGATTATTCGTAATAGTTCTTTTAGCCAGGCGAAGCGTTCTTGACTCCCTTAAATGTTCCTCAAGGAGATTTCTCCTTTCCGGGTATGGTTTCTTCAGGAGTGAATTTCCTTCCAGATAAAGAATATCGAAAAAGAATACGGCAACAGGGTAGATTTCAGTGTATTTTTGGACCTCATACTTTCTGCGTCTCTTCATCAGTTTCTGAAATGAATAAAATTCTTCTGAAGAGTCATCTGTTTTCCTGTTTTCAACGTATGCGATAATTTCCCCATCAAGCACGATCTTCTCCGCAAGAATGCTCTTCCTAACCGCCTCCACAATATCGGGATACTGCGAAGTTATATCTTCAAGCCTTCGAGAAAAAGCTGTAATCTGCTTTCCGTTTTTATGAATCTGAACCCTTTCTCCATCGTATTTTTCTTCGGCTGCTTTTTTTCCGGGTATTCTTTCTTCAAGCTCTTCAAAAGTTTTCACACGCTGTGCAAGCATTGACCTGACAGGCCGTCCGAGTTTTATGGAGAAGCGCCCAAGAGCTTTCGGACCATATTCCGCAAGGGATTCTGCAAGCTCTCCGATATCGGTACAGACGCTATAGCCTTCTTTGATCCTGGAAGCATATTTTTTGTCCCCTGTAAAAGCAATAGAAAATGCTTCAAGCAAAAATTGGTCCCCAAACCCAAGCCTGAGTTTTCCAAGTACAATCCTGACTATGTATTTTCCTTCTTTGGGGCTAGCTCGCTGTAGGATATTGGAAAGCAGCTCGGTCTTTTCCTCTTGACTTCCTTTTCCTGTGGCTTCTTTTATCTCTTTTAGCCTTCCGAATACTTCATCAATTGCCAGTAATTTCTCTTCTCCCATGTTTAATTCAAACGCTACATCGCCAAGGTCTCCTATCCTTGAATATCTCCTTTTAACATCTTCTTCGGAAACTCCGTATGCCCAGGCAATAGCTTTTAAAGCGAGTCTATCCCCTATCCCCAGCGCTGTATTTTCAAAGGCAGGTCCTATACTCCCCAGAAAAAGGTATGCACTATCCTTTATTTCATTTCCTTCCAATCCCTAAAAAAAATTAGCAATTTTCTGGATGATTTCCTTATGGGATGTTATTTTTTCAAGTTCCTCAAAAAGCTCAGCAAGCTCAATGAATTGAGCCATTACCCTCTCCCCAAAAACGCTTTGAAATTTTGAAATTTTTCTCTTTACTATAATTCAATTATTCAATTTGCAGGTCTTTATCGTTTTGCATCCTCAAATTTCAGAAATAGAGTTTTTCCTCTTTTTTCCATAAAACAACCATCTCTGCCGTTCCTTCTTCATTACCGAAACCTTTAATATCTAAAAGATGCATGAGAAGAATACACATCACTTCTATACATCTTCATGCGACTGTGGTTTAGTGGCTATGACCTGAGCTTCCCAAGCTTAGAACCCGGGTTCGAATCCCGGCAGTCGCATTGAAAAATCATTGAAACTAAATTTTTTAAACTATATCTTTTTCAAACTGTAAATTTTTTAAACTCAAAACTACTTTAAACTTATATTTTTTAAAAGTTAAATTTATTTGAAAATTTATTTTCGAATATATGTTTTTATTATAATTTTTTCATAAACGCTTTGATAAAACTTTACTGGCTTTGATCTTCAAATAATTAAAAACAACGTCGGAATTTAAAGTCCGTTGATAAATAAATTTTTAAGAATAAGTCTTTTAATAATATTTTTAATAATATCTTTTCATAATCGTTTTTTAATAAATTAGCCAGCTTTTAAAAAATTAAATATGTGTATGGATAAACACAGATTGAAACTATCTGTGTTCATGTGTGTTTATCCGTGTTTTATTTAAAAAGCATTATAGATTGATGAGCAAGGTGCTTACTTGTGCTCTACAAGAGGTAGATAATCCGAATAGGTGCTGTGTGTTATATTTTCATACGCTGAGTCAGCAATACCATCTCCATCTTTATCTACTGCGGTTTGGGAAAATCCGGTGCCGTCAGTTTTTCCCCAGAAGTTACCAGCTATATATGATCCACCTATAATGTTAGTACCTGCAGTTTTTGTAGTATTATAAGAATTTCCTTCTCCGTTTTTAATGGTCATATTGGTATTGTTGAAGTAGTTATTGTAAATAAGGTTCCTATCACTTCTAGGGCAGATATAAAAACCGTAAATACTATTATTTTGAACAGTGTTGCCTGAGAATGTGTTGCCGTCAGAGTTGCCAAAATGGACTCCTCTGCTATTGTCTGAAGCCGTATTTCCTGAGAGGAGATTGTCTTTAGAACTTTGAATAGCAATTCCGTACTCTTTATTATTTGTAACCGTATTGTTTGAGACAGTGTTTCCATTGGAATATAAGGTATAGATTCCAAGCCCGTTATTCAAAAGTTTATTATTATCAATAGTACAGTTTCTGCATGAAGACAGATAAACTCCTGAGTGAACGGGGTCTGTCGCTCCAATAATCTTAAATCCACTAATTATTATGTTATCTGCTTTCAGTAGGAGCACGTTAGCATTTGGATTTTCGGCTTGAATTATTGTATCATCAGGGTTTCCGGNNTCTGTATAGGTTCCGGGACTTACAGTAATTACATCACCAGAGGTTGAATTGTTCACAGCGTTTTGAATTGAATTTCCTGGCTGGACTGAGATCTCAGCTGCAGCTCCGATGCCTGATATTATTGTTAAAATAAGAAGAACTGCTAATAAAGTGGTTAATTTACTTATTTTAATACCTCCGTTATTTAGAAAGTTCCTGTGGAATTTTTAATAAGTGAGTGTTTACGCCTCAACACCATACTAGTTCACATATGTATACGTGTTGTCTTAACCACAAAAAGTTTCTATTTATCGCAAATTTTCTAGTTTGGTTTTTAAAACCAGATGTCGAATCCAAAAATTAAAAAGATGATTGGATTTTTAACCAAAAACATTTTCTTTTTACATCCTAAACTAGAGGTATAGATTTCCATTCAAGGATAACCGTGGGCCAGTTTTTAAAATACCGTGACTTTACCGGAAAAGCATAATAAAAAATAGAGTTACGGGCTACGTGCCCATATATGAGACTAGAATTTCCTAACTTTTCAGGTTATTATTGTCATCCTTACTTATGCTTGAGTTTTAAAAACTATAATTCTTTTATGAGTATACATCTCCTTCGGAATCTTATTACTAATATCCACTGATTTGTTGAAATACATCCTGCTGGACTTAAATGCAGGAAAGCTCATCAAGTGAAATCTTTTTCCTGTAGCCCATGCCCTGGAATATTGCTACAAGATCTCCTTTATCATCAGTTACATTTACAGTATATGTTGAAATTTTGGGATTTATTGAGGTTTCTTTTGCCTCTGCTGTGAGACTTTTGCCTGTCGCGGCTTTTACAAAAGAAATATTTGCATTTATAGCAACGGTAACAGTGCCGTACACGTTTGACGCTGCAGCAAAAGTAAGATCTGCAAGGGTAAATATTGCACCTCCCTGAACGGTTTTCAGGGCATTAAGGTGCTTTTCTTCTATGTTCATGATGGCTTTTGCATAACCTTGAGAGACTTCTAAAATTTCAATTCCCGAAATTGCAGCAAAATTATCATTCTTAAGAAATTCTTTAATATTTTTCATATAATAACTCCAGTTATTGTCAGTAAACTCGTGTTCTATTCTTCATATTTTAATTAAAGCTATGGTTTTTGGCTTGTTTCCAAAATAATTCGGCATACCCATAAATGCCTAATAAACAGGAGTTTTAGATTATACTTATGCGGGTCATAAAGAAGGGTAAAGTAGGGGAAGAACCACTGGAAGTTGCTATTCTCGATATAAATTCAGAGCCTAGAGACTCATTTGAACTGATAAGAATAGATACCAGTCGTGGCAAGGTTAACTGTCATTACTATAGGGTAGAAAAGGCAGATAAAGGAGTAATTATGGTTGGGGGGATTGGAGGGGACTTTGACACTCCTGCTGAGGGTTTATATCCTCGCTTATGTGCTGACTTAAAGGAAAACGGGATAAGTTCGCTAAGGGTAAGCTTCAGGTATCCTACGGACCTGACGGAAGCTATAGTAGATGTCCTTATAGGACTTGAATTTTTAAAAGCCGAAGATATCAGAGTTTTTGGCCTTATAGGGCACTCTTTTGGAGGTGCGGTTGTTGTTCAGGCGGCCTTTAATGAAGAAAACGTAAAAACCGTAGTTACGCTTGCTACCCAGAGTTATGGAATTGGTCCTATTTCTCTCCTTCCTGAAAGCACGTCTGTACTTTTAATTCATGGCGAGGCAGATGAAACCTTACCTCCGAGCAGTTCAGTATATGCGTATAATCTTGCGCATGAACCTAAAAAAATCAAGACATATGAAAGTGCGGGTCATAGTTTAAAAGAAGTATCCGACAAGGTTTACGGCGAAGTAAGGGACTGGATTATAGAAAACCTGAAATAAAAACTGAATCTTATTTTTTATATGGGTATTGTTACAGTTTTCACTAGGGATTTTTTAAATTGTAAAACTTAATATCTGTTTACTAATTTAATAAGTATGTATATATAAAACACCGTTAAATTTGAACCGCTAGCTGATTTTTAAAACTAAACTGTCCTCCATACTTAATAAAGCTTAACTATTTATAAGCTGATGGTTTATTATTATGCGACTTATATTAAATTATATTTTTTAATTTGAAAATATAAATGTAGTTAATTAAATTATTAAACTCGCATGCGGGGGGTAAAGAATGAAATTGAAACTAATAATTCCTTTACTAGTACTGTGTCTAACATTGTCTGTTATATCTGTACAAGCACAGACTGACACAACCGAAAATATGACTAACGTAAATATGGTTATAACCGGAAACACAGCTAAAAGCGTTACATGCAACGTGACTGGAACTGCGGCTCTTATCGGTATGAATAACGCCACCGATGGAATGGGTAACGTCACAGGAATGCCTGAAAACATGACAGGACCAGTGACAGCTAATGTGACCGGAAAGGTAGTTCTAATCAGAAACATGGGTAATATGACCGAAAAAGCAATTGTGATCGGTAAAATAGATAATATGCCCGGAAAAATGATTATGTTCGGAAAAATGGATACTGGCTCCATGATGAGTGAAAGAATGGATAATATGACCAGACTGGCTGAAAGAATGAACGACATGACTGTACTCAAGGTTGGAAATGTAACTGGAACCATAACAGGCAATATGACCAGAAATATGGATAATATGACTGGAGTTGCCGGAAGAGCAGAAAACTTGAGTGTACTCATGAAAGGGAATATAACTGGAACCTTAACATATGACCTGACTGAAAAAATGGTTCTAATCCGAAACATGGGCAGTATGACCGATGTGGCTGGAAAAATGTGTAATATCTCCGGAATTGCCGGAAGGATGGAAAACGTATCCGGAAGAATGGAGAATGTCACCGAAAGAACTGGAAATATGACTGAACCCATGATGTGTAACATGACCGGACGTATGGTTGTACTCAAAGATATGGATAAGATGGTCTCCATGGCTGAAAGAATGGACAAGATGGGTCCAATGGCCGACAAAATGAATTCCTTCATTGGAATGGACGAAAATACCGTTATTATCGGAGACGCTGATGAAGTTAATAACATGAATGGAAATATGGAAAACGCAGCTGGAACGGATAACGTAACAGGAAAGGTAGTTATAATCCAAAATGTGGATAACACAACTCAAATAACAACTAAAAACATTACGTGCAACGTTACTGGAAATACGACTACAGTTAGGAACACAGCTACGCGTATTTAACTGGTAACTATTGACAGTGAAGTTTCACATAATGCATAAAGTGTTCACATACTGCATAAAGTGTTCACATAATGCATTAAAGAATGAGTTAAACATTTTTTAATGCATTAATATTTTTGATTAGAAATCTCACTTTGAAATAAAGCTGAAGCGCATAGTTTTTTACAGTTTTTACTTTTACGTTTTTATAAGCTTTATACGTCTTTTTTCAGTCATCTAGGGATTATCCATCAAATTATCTATGTATTTTATTTTTTGCCGTCAGTTCTTTAATCTACCTTTTATTGCTGAATACTGATGCCTAATTAATAACTAGGCCTAATTCCTTTTTTACGATTTTAAGTTTCTCATAAAATTACTACCCCGTGGAATTCTTAGGCAAGCTTTGGTCAATTTCTAATTAACATATAATAAGTTCTAACTGATAATTACTTCCGAAACACTTGCTTGTTTTGGAAACGAGACTTTTCTCTGTAGCTGATGTAGATTAAGTATTTATAAACGGATTATTTATTATTTAATTGCTTTATATTAAATTATATTTTACTCACTTAAGTTTATTTAACAGCTTAATTGGCCGTTTGCGTACGGGGGGTAAAGAATGAAAACAAAGTTAATGGTTTCTCTGTTAGTACTTTGCCTTGCTTTCTCACTTGGCTTAGCACAAGCGGAGAATGGAAAATAACATCTCTCAAGAAGATAACTTAAGTACGGCAGAAGGCGTATGTACACTTGCAAATGTAGATAAAACTATTACTGTTAGTCAGCAAACTGGTGGGGACGTTAAATGGATTTTTCCAGGTCAGCTCTGATATCTTCGGCTTTTAAA
>DUGT01000169.1:25427-31119 GCA_013331275.1 Methanosarcina sp.
AGAGAAGACTCGATCCTCAGATCTTTGGAACTCCACAAAAGCCTCTTGGATTTGAACCGGAAATTGGTGTGCCAGTAGAAAACAGATCGGTAAGTGGAAACATGTTCACCACTACAAAGGAACTAACACCCTTCTCCGATAATTTCACACGTATTAACGGTTCCTTTACAATGAATTTAACAGATAATACGCCTGTAGATGTAAACGAGTCCAATGACACAGCTGAAGCTGAATTTAACTTCACTGATCCAACAGGTGAGATCAGGTACAGAGTTGTCCTGACAAATATTACTCGCGTTGGGGAATTCCATCCAGTTTTTGGTGGAGTTGTTGATGGAATTGCTCATGGGAAGACTGGAATAGATACACGCCTGGAGCCAACCTCTTACGCATACGGAGCTGTCTGGGGTGTAGGTTCACTCTACATAAATGATACTCTTGTCAGCGATAACAGAATAATACACGCTATGGCAATTGAGCGCGTCAGGAGTCCTGAGCAGCAGGGATACAGGCTGCTATTTGATAACGAACTTCCTCACAGAGGTATACAGGCTCATCTCGTGATGCCTGAAATGGTGATGGCTGACAATGGAACAATGCCGGAACAGCCAGTACCTACCAACTATACCTTGCCAAACGGCCAGAATCAAACTTTCATCCATGTGGCGTTTGACAGTCCTAAGCTCCAGGGTCTTAAGATCCTTGATTTCAATAACGCGACCGCAGTCATGACTGGAAACATGACCCGAACATAACAAAAACTGACTGATATGTAACCGAAGATATGAATTATGATGAGATAGGCGATGATGCGGACGACACTAACGCATGGTAATAGTCTGTAATCGTAACGCAAAAATCAGTACAACACCAATGCAAAATAACAGTACAACATTAGTGTAAAATAGCAATACAACACTAACAAATAGCAATACAACACTAACAAATAGCAATACAACACTAACAAATAGCAATACAACACTAACGCAAAATAGCAGTATGAATAACAGCTTAAATCCTTTAAATACCAAAGAAACTTTCCTAGTAATTTGATGGGGTAATGGGGGACTGTAGATTTGTAAAATTAGTAGCCTTCTATTTCCAAATTTCCTGTTTTTTGAAGTTAAAAGACGTCAGTATATAGAGCTTTTTATCCTCTTTGTGTCTCTTTTTGACTGAATTGCACTGTTGTGGATTTATAAAATTGTTTAATTAGGTTATTATGCTTATCTGCTCTTTCTTTTAACGATGAATATTCCAGTGGTTATCTTAGTGGTTATCTTATATCTTATACCTTAACGAGAATAAACAAATGGATAAAGAACAATCAAAAGAAGAAAGAGTAGAGTTGCTTTTCCAGATTAACGCTCTACTTGATTTTCCTTTGGTATTGTTGTCAATTTTATGGTTAGTTCTTATCATTATCGACTTCGCATATGGCCTCTCTCCGTTTTTGCAAACATTAAGTCTGGTTATCTGGGGTATATTCATAATCGATTTTCTTATTGAATTTGAAATTTCTCCCGAAAAGAAGGATTATTTAAGGAGTAACTGGCTTGTAGTCCTTTCCCTACTTTTGCCCGCATTAAGGGTTTTAACGTTATTTAGCGGGTTCAGGCTGGTCAGGTTTGCCAATTTTGTTCGATCTCTTAATCTGGCCCGTGTTCTTTCTTCTTTTAATCGAAGCCTGAGAACAGTCCGACAGGTAATGAGGCAGCGAGGTTTAAGATATGTCCTGCTGCTTACGATTTTGATAACTTTCCTCGGAGCAGCGGGTATGTACGATTTTGAGCGACCACGGCTTACTTCTTATTGGGATGCTCTCTGGTGGACAGCAATGATCATGACTACTATAGGAAGTGATTATTGGCCAAAAACCTTTGAGGGAAGAATATTGGCCTTTCTATTATCAGTTTATGCTTTTTCAATCTTCGGATACATAACCGCAGCTCTGGCAAGCTTTCTTATCGGAAAAGATAAAGAATCAGCCTCAAGAGAAATCGAAGAATTGCGCAGCGAAGTACAGCACCTTTCCAGTGAAATTAACAGGTTTTCAGAAAGGGAAAAAAAGTAACTTTGCTAAATTTTCTCTAGTTTTTACTTGGTTTCTGTGTTTCAGATGATTACTTCTTACAAGGAAATTTCGAATAGTGGAGCAAGCACGAATGCTCTCTGAACTAAGCATAAACTAGGTTTTGAAACAAGTTATTAAATGAGTATTTTCACCACAAGCAGAAACTATACAAAATAAAATTATATTAATCAAGCTGTAAATTATATATTACAAAATATATTCTTTTAATTAACGATGGTTCCTAATTTATATTTCTTTATATATTATATTCTATGAGTATAATCTCCTGTTAGTACGTACTATTTGTTGGGGCAACTTGAGATCATTTATCGGTATATTTTTTTCAGCACAAAAGTGAGAGTAAAATCTGCCAGTAACTCTTTCAGAATAACGTTACTGGGGAGTGATAAAACAATATTTGGCTGCTGTATTTACCGACAAATGATTGAAATGTCAACATTTTAGTCGTATCAAATTGGAGGAGTGTATACAAATGAGAATACTTAAGAGGACAATGAGCATTTTAGTGCTGGTCTTTTTCGTAGCATCGCTGACAGTTGGGTCAGCCAGTGCAGGCTGGAATTCTGGCTGGAATTCTAAATGCGATTGTAACAAGGACAACTATTGTAACTGGGGATGCAATGAAAACGGCCACAAGAATAAGTGCTGCTGTGGATGTGATAAGAAAGACGACTTTGATTACGAGTCATTTTTCAAGTACTTCTTCGGTGACAGCTGCTTCTTCGGTGACAGCTGCTCCTTCGGATCAGGTAATTACATGTTTGACGGCTGGTGAAATTAACTAGACTGGCTGATATAAGTCCAAAACAAACAGTGATTCATTTGTAAATCCTTACATCAGACTGCAGGGAACATAAAACCTTAACTATTCAAATCTAGAGTTTCTATAGGGAGTGTTCTTAATGGAAATTATGCACTTAAGTAGTAAAAAAGAAATACGTACGTCTACCATATATATCGTGAGTTAAACAATTTGAAGTCTCATGCGACTGGTTCTTTAGTTAAACTGCGTAATTTCTTTCCCTTTACCGGACTACAGTCATTGAAGTGGATTTACGAATGAATTCTATTTCACATTTTTCTTAATCTCGTCTCATATTTCTTAATTTATGATCTGAAAAACCTGTTGAATTTTTCGGAAGCTTCTCTTGTTAATTTCTCAGTACCTTTTAACCGGTGAAAAACCCGAGATTCTGATTACTCATTTCTACTTTGTACCTAACGGTTAAGGTTAAGTTTTTCCTCTTAATTATTTAATTTACATCGAATTTTTCTCTTAGCTCTCAATTCACTTTTTTGACCGGACTTGGCTTACTCTTTAGTGCTTGTTTTTTGGCCCCTTTTCTATAAATGGATAGATTGGAGTTCATCAATAAGAATAAGGAAATTTAATGCGAGAATCGACTTAACACTTTTTTGAAGAAATAGGGTTGTATGTGGAAAATAACCTTTTACAGAAACAAATAATTCATAGGAAACCTGTGTATTCTGTTAAAGAAACAAAAGAATCAATTAACTTTTCAGGATTTCAAACTTATAATGCTGGAGGAATTTGATTGAACAAAGGAAATTTAATGTATTTTGGTGCTCTGGTTTTTCTGTTTCTGGCAGTATTTTTAGTCTTTTCGGAAAAGACAAAAGAAAATCCCCCAGGACTCAAGAACGTAAGTGTACAGGAGGCAAAAGAGATGATTGAGAAAGGCGATATATTCATACTTGACGTTCGTACGCCTGATGAGTTTAATTCATCGCATATTAAGGGAGCAAACCTAATTCCCGTAAGCAATGCCTTTGGATCAAATTTGAGTCAGAATAGTCTGCTCAAGGTTCGTATAGACGAAGTACCTAATAAGAAAGTACTGATTTACTGCAGAACAGGACACAGAAGTGGTACGGCAGGTACAATGCTTGTAAACGCAGGTTATTCCCAGGTTTATAACATGATAGGGGGTATTACTGCCTGGACAGATGCAGGATATCCGGTTGTCAGCTCGAACGATACAGAGTTTGAAGGCTCCCATAAGTGAAATCATAGAGCCTATGTTTCTACTCCTCTTCACACCATTCTCAGATCAGCGAACGATTTTACTACCACAACATTCTGATTTTTATTTTTGTGCTTCTCATTTAAGCCAAAATTTCCAATTTTCTTCTTGTTTTTTCGATATCTTTTAATTGAAATTTGTTTTCTTTCAAGTTCAGTGACCTCAAACGAGGTAACTTCAGACGAAGTAATCTAAAACTAAGTAATTTCAGACGAAGTAACTTCAGACGAAGTAACCTCAAAAGAGGTAGTTTCTCAAGACCACTAGCATTGTACTCGCTCTATGATTACTCTTTACTCGTTCTGTAACTGAAAAGACTTTTATTCTCTAGACCTCTAAATTTACAATGAATTAAAAATTATAAAACGAATTTTATATTTTCAATATGGGGGATAAATGGATACAGGTAAAAGTAAATTAACTGAAGAGAAGTCCTTTACAGAGGCAGAAAACCGCTTTACGAAAGAGATAGGAAGAGGGACGGATCTTCTAGTTCCTTATGCACGATCAAACATCGAAAGGTGTAAATGCTCGCAGTGTCCGGTTCAGGGCGACAGTAAATGTGCTAAAGACAAACTTCAGAGTTCAGGAGAGTCGATGAAAAAAATGCCTGGAGGAGAAGTCCCAAATCCTGAGGATGTTCCAGGAATATATTGTTCAACAGGCAAAGCTACCTGTCAGGACCTCAATTTTGATAGACAATGCATCTGCGGTACATGTGAAATCTGGAAAGAGTATGGTCTTGAAGAAGTAGACCCAAATAACACTTCTGCCATCACGGCAGAGCTACTTGATTTGTCTATTAAAAGTTATAAAATCCTCTTTTAATTTCTTTCTATATATGTAAAGTTTTATTTTCAAATCTTCTTTGCTTTTAGTTTTTTCCACTTAGGTAGTCAATTTAGGCTGTAGGTTAGTATCCTAAGCTACAGTCATATCTTTGCTAATTCACTAACATATATTCTTTCTATGATTGAAAACACTTTTATGCTCTAAAGCCGAAATCTGAAATAGGAAAACCAATCTGAGTATTAAGTTTGGGGGTAATAGAATATGGGAAGAGATGCACCGACCGAAGAAAAAAGCCCAATAAAACCTAGAGATAGGGATATAACTTTTCAGAGAAAGACAGACTTTGTAGTTCCTTACGTAGAAGAAAATATTAACAGGTGTAGATGCCCACAGTGTCCGGTTCAGGCTAATAGTCGATGTGCACAGGGTGAAGTTCAAAGTGCAAGACAGGCATTGGAGAATGCGCCTGCAGATGAGGTTCCGGATCCCGAGGATGTTCCGGGGGTTTACTGCTCGGAAGGAACAGCGCCATGTCAGGACCTTGACTTTGACAGACAATGCATATGTGGTTCATGTGAAGTCTGGAAAGAATATGCTCTCAAAGATGCAAACCCAAACAATCACTTCTGTCAACATGGCAGAGCAACCTGATCTTTCACTTATTCCGTATGTTTCATATTATTAATTTATCTATCTCTTTTTTATCAGCTCTTCAATTTAGTTTTGGTAGCGTGCCTAAATCTCACTTATTCTTTACTTA
>DUGT01000169.1:31451-39119 GCA_013331275.1 Methanosarcina sp.
TCGATTTCTGGAGGAACAAAGTAAATGGTGTCCTCTTTACTGGCAAACGTTGATGTACTTCTTGGCTTTGCTATTTTAATTCTCACTATTTTCTACAGATTTCAAGTCCCTCCTGTACTTGGTTTTCTTGTAACAGGAATGTTAATAGGTCCTTACGGGCTTGGGATTCTCAATGGAGGGCATAATGAACTGAATGCTGATCTTGGTGTAATCTTTTTGCTCTTTACAATCGGAGTTGATCTCTCATTAAAAGAACTCTGGAAGATGAAAAAAGCTTTGTTTCTAGGTGGAACTCTCCAGATTGTCTTAACTACATTTCTTACCCTCATTGTCTGTTCGTCTCTAGGTTTCAGCTCTTCTACCTCTGTCTTTCTCGGTTTCTTGATTTCACTTAGTAGTACTGCAATAGTACTCAAAGTCCTCCAGGACAGAAACGAAGTCTATACACAACATGGGAAAACTTCACTTGCAATTTTGATATTTCAGGATCTTGCTATCGTCCCCCTAATTCTTATTACCCCTTTATTGGTTGGAGACTCTCTAAATTTTGAAGGTTCACTGTCAACCATTTTTCTTAAAGGTTCACTAATCATTCTAGTTTTTATCCTCAGTGCCAAATTCCTCATTCCCTGGATATTCTACCATGTGGGCAGGACAGGTAATAAAGAGTTATTCCTTGTCAGCGTTGTCTTCATTTGTCTTTCTACCGCTCTCTTTACCTCAAGTATCGGACTGTCTCTTGCCCTCGGTGCATTTTTAGCTGGGATTGTCATTTCAGGTTCTCAGTACAGCCAGCAAGCAATGGGAAACATTGTACCTTTGAGAGACATGTTTATGAGCTTCTTTTTTGTGTCCGTAGGAATGCTCCTGAATATAGGGTATTTGTTTGACCATCTTCCTATCCTGATTCTTGCTTCCTTTGCCTTGATTTTCATAAAATCAATAGCAGGAGTAACCATAACTTTTCTTCTCGGCTACCCACTCCGTACAGCTATATTAACAGGACTTGCTTTGTCCCAGGTAGGGGAATTTTCTTTTGTTCTATCCAGATTGGGGGTGGAGTATTCTCTCCTGACTGAAGAAACTTACCAGGCTTTTCTTGCAGTTTCTATAATTACCATGGGGGTTACGCCTTTTTTGATTAATGCTTCCTACAAACCTGCCGATTTCCTTGTCACAAAAGTTTCAGGAACAACTAACGGTATGAAACTAATACATGGCTTATATTCGGAACCTATTAAAGAAGAACAGGCTGAGCCTGAAATGAAAGATCACTTAATCATAGTAGGTTTTGGTTTTTCCGGAAGAACAGTCTCGAAGGCTGCAAAAGCCGCAGGTATCCCTTATATTATTGTAGAAGTAAACCCTGAGACTGTTAATCAGGAAAAACAGAAAGGAGAGAAGATTCATTATGGAGATGCAACTTTTGAGGCCGTAATGGAACATGCAGGCATTAAGAGTGCAAGAGTTCTTATCATCGGGATCTCGGATTCGACTGCCACGGGTAAGATAGTAGAAAACGCAAAGAAATTGAACCCGAATATTTGCATCATTGCAAAAGTACGGAATTTACAGGAAATGAGACATCTAAACGCTCTTGGAGCGGATGAAATCATTCCCGAGGAATACGAGACTTCAGTAGAAATTTTTGTCCGCGTGCTGGAAAAGTACATGGTTCCGAGAGAAAACATTGAAAAACTCGTAAATGATGTGCGGGCTAATGGCTACCGGATGATGCGAAAATTGTCCGGAAATACATGTGGTGATAGTGAATTCAGTATAAAAGACGGGCTCCCGGGAGTTGATATCCAAATCCTTAAAGTGGGTCAGGGTTCAAGTTTTGATGGAAAAACCTTAGCAGATCTCGATTTCAGGAAAAATCACGGAGTAACAGTGCTTTCGATTCGTCGGGGTTCGGATGTGATTTACACGCCGGAAGGCAATTTCATCCTTCATGCAAAAGATGCATGTATCCTTCTGGGAAAACCTGAGGACCTTTGCAATATCAGGAGATTCTTTGAAAGTGTTCACGGGTAACTGATAATCTGGCTAATTAATTTCGGCATTTCCTGTATATGTGCAGTACAATACAAATTATGCTCTACAATACAAGTTATGCGCTACAATACAAATATATCCCATGCATCCTGATTTTTTTCCCATGCGTCAGATCATTCTCGCGTCTGCATCTCCAAGGCGAAAAGAGTTGCTTAAACAATTTATAGGAGATAACTTCCTGGTTCATGCCAGTTCCTATGAGGAGTCTCCTTACCCTGGACTGTATCCCAAAGAACTTCTCTTAAGGCATTCTACCGAAAAAGCCAGAGATGTGGCTAAACATTTCAACTCCGGGCTTATAATTTCTGCTGATACCTCGGTGCTTTTTAATGGAAAACTCCTGGGTAAACCCAAATCTCCAGAAGAGGCAGAGGAAATGCTTAAACTCTTAAGTGGGCATCGATTTCTTGTTGTAACCGGGCTTACAGTCCTTGACCTTGACAGTAGGGTTGAAATTAACGAACTGGAATCCACCACAGTCTGGATGGACGAAATAAGCAGTGAACAGATTTCAGCCTATGTCAGGACAGGAGAGCCTCTTGATAAGGCAGGGGCTTTTGCTGTTCAAGGAAAAGGGGCAGCCTTTGTGGAGAAAATTGAGGGTGATTTCTTTAACGTCGTTGGTCTTCCTCTTTTCCGGCTGGGAAAAATCCTTCAAAAATTTGGAGTATCCATATTTCAAGAAGATCTGCCCTGAAACCATTGTGCTACAACCTTTTATCTGCAATCGCTGTACCGCAACCGTTGCGCCGGTTGATCACGCATAGGGTTTGGGGATAAGTTTCTCAAATCCAAATGTTTCTCGGGTTTTCGCTCAAGCCTTTTTTTAAAAGGCTTGCTGCGAAAGTAATAAAGCATCTCTAACCAATTAGATAAATAAGTGGTAACAATACATGAGCTCAAATAACTGAAATTTAATTCGAATAGATTAAAGAGACTTAATTTCATTTAACAAGTATTCTAACAATATTTCAGGTACTTAAATTTCCAGAGGCGTTCCGGATGCTCCAGGTTTACAATACCCTTACAAGAAAGAAAGAGGTTTTCAAACCTTTAAAGGAAGGTGAAGTTTCGATTTATGCCTGCGGGCCTACGGTTTACAGTATGCCGCATATAGGCAATTATCGTACTTTCCTGATGGCAGATAATATTGTGAGAAGTCTTGAGTACCTTGGATATAAAGTAAAACTTGTAATGAATATTACTGATATAGATGACAAAACTATCAGAGATTCGAAAGCAGTAGGAATGTCACTTAAGGATTTTACGGACAAATACGCGGCAGAGTTTTTTAAAGGCCTTGATATGCTGAACATAAAAAGGGCTTCAGCTTATCCCAGAGCTACGGAAAATGTTGACAGCATGATTGAACTTGCGCAAAAGCTGATAGATAAAGGGCTAGCTTATGAAAAAGGAGGATCGGTCTATTACAGAATTTCGGCATTTCCGGATTATGGCAAACTCTCAAAGCTGGATTTTGATAACATTATCGTTGGCGCGTCTGTGGACGTGGACGAATATGATAAAGACAATCCCCGCGATTTCGCCCTTTTGAAAGCTTCAACTCCTGAGGAAATTGAAAGGGGAATTTACTATGAAAGCCCATGGGGGAAAATCCGTCCTGGCTGGCATATCGAATGTTCGGTGATGGCCATGAACTGCTTTGGCCCTACTCTGGATATACATTTAGGGGGAGTAGATCTTATTTTCCCTCACCACGAAAATGAGATTGCACAATCGGAAGGGGCAACAGGAAAACCTTTTGCATGCTACTGGACTCACGGAGAACATCTCATAGTCGAAGGAGAAAAGATGAGCAAGTCCAAAGGAAATGTCTTCACCCTCCCCAATATCGTCAAAAAGTACGGTGGGGAAGTTGTGCGCTTTATGTTTCTCTCTGTCCACTACCGTAAAAAGCTTGATTATTCTGACGCCTTTGCGGAAAACGCTAAAAATAATTACCTAAAGCTTAAAGAAACACTCGAGAACCTTGAGTTTAGCCTGAAAAGCGCAGAGGATGCGGCTTATCCTGAGGACGAAGAAGTTCTTAATATCCTTCCTGAATTTGAGATTCAGTTCAGAGGAGCTCTTGAAGATGATTTCAATACTCCGAAAGCCCTAACGGTTTTTAAGGAACTTTCCCGTACAGCTAACAGGTATCTTGAATCCGGAAAAAATCGACAAGTCCTTGAGAAGATCTATTCTCTTTACAGACAGTTTTCGGATGCTATGGGTCTCTTTTCCGATTCTGGGGAAAAGAAAATCCCCACAGAAGTGGTGAGGCTGGTTGAAGAGCGTGAAGCTGCTCGAAAAAGTAAAAACTGGACGGTTTCAGACGCTATCAGAGAGAAAATAAAATCTCTTGGGTACGTTGTACAAGATACGAAAGAAGGGCCCAATATAAAAGAAGCCGAAGAAAGTTAATATGACATTTAAGGTCTAAACTTTAACTTGAATCCTCAAAAACGTCAATAATTATTTATCCGTATATATACAATTCTACTAACGTTAATCTATTCTTACTCAGGGCTGCGTTCTCTTTTTCTGTGGATGCGCCCATATAGCCTAATGGGGGGGCAGTTTCTGGACAAAGTAAATGTTGATGAAAAAGTCACTGTTGATGAAGAGCTTTTTGAGAATTCCAGTAGGGACGCCTTAAAAGCAGGGTGTATTCTAGCTGAACTGGGGCATGCTCCTGGAAAAGTAAAAAAATTTACGCTTATATCTCCGAAAGCCCTGGAAGAGAAATCCATAGAATCGGTTGATAATGCGATGCTCATTATTAAGGAGATTTCTAAAAAAGTCGTAGATAATCTGGAGGAAACCTCTCCTGAGGTCAGGCCATCTCAGATAGAGCTGACTTTTAACTTACTGCTGACTATGAATGGAAAAGCAGTTATCACCAAATCGGAAAATGAGAAAAACCTGAAAGTGATGTTAATGTGGAAGGATAAAGGAGAGGAGACTAAGGAAATCCCTGAAAAGTAAGATTTAAGCTCGGCCTATAAAATTATATAAATTTTAATCTAAGCGTACGTATTCGGAGAAAAGGCTTCCTGAATTCATGTGTTTATTCTCGGCAACGAGGATATTCATTTATTAGTATTACGATGTTATTTATTTGTAACCAGGATTATATTTCTTTGTAATCAATATATTCATTTATTAGTATCAGGTTTTCATTCATGGTAACGAGGATTAGATTTCTCTGTAATCAACATATTCATATTGGTAAATAATATATTCACCTATTGGGTCTTTCAGTTAAAGTTCTGTGATTCTATCTATAAATTACTCTTGCAGTTCTCCTACATGGTTTCCAGAAGGAAGAAACAAGTATGATCTAAAACAAATTAAAAGTGGTAAGTGATATGAGATCCAAATTTCTTGTTCTTTTACTGGCTATTTCACTTGTCGGAAACGCTTACTTTGTTCTGTTTGGCGAACAGCCTTCTTTTGAGGAAGGACAGGTACAGGAAATGCAGACTCGCATAAACTCCCTTGAAACGGAAAATGAAAACCTTAAGACACAGATAAATCAGAATAATGAGTCGCTTCAGTCTTATGCTTCTCAGTTGGAGTCCTATCGGGCAAGAGTCTTTGAGCTTGAAAACGGCTCTCAAATGTGTCCTGCAGGAGTTGAAGGCTTTGCTACCCTTCAGGGGCCTGCAGTTTTCCAGAAAGTTGAACTGGAGAGATCAGGTCCCTTTATACAACAAAATGTTTCTGAGGAAGGAGCTTTGCTTAATATTTCAGTTGAAATCCAGCCCGGAAAAGGCCGCGTACTTGTCCAGACAACACCTCTAATGGGAACGGTTTTCCAGGATGCTGCAAACACTGCAGTTTTCGTCGCTGAAAACAAAACCGGAAGACAAATGTCAAGCAGTGATATTATCTTCAGCATTACCGCTCCGGGTGAAATTCCAGAGGTCGATGGCCCTAGCGCAGGGGCTCTCATGACTCTACTTACAATTTCAGCTATTGACAACAATACTAAACTGAACAAGAGTATAACCCTTACAGGCACAATTGACGATAAAGGCAATATCGGTCAGATAGGTGGAGTTCTGGAAAAAGCACAGGCAGCAAATGTCGGAGGTAAAACTCTTTTCCTCATTCCGAGGGAAAACAGCCAGCTTATTAAATATAAATACATAGAACGAAATCTTGGTGGTTTTACTATTGTTGAACAGGAGCCTGAAATCGTAGATGCTAAAGAGTATATAGAAAAAGAGGTAGGAATCAACATCGAGTACGTGGATACGATTGATGATGTACTTAGGTATGAAAAGTAAATCTTTATGAAAAGTAAATCTTTATGAAAAGTAAATCTTTATGAAAAGTAAATCTTTATGAAAAGTAAATCTGTATGATAAGTAAATAAATGTAAACGGTATGAAATGTAAAATCTGAATGTAAATTTTACTATAACTTTGACTGTATAATTCTTTTTCCGGGACTTTTTTCTTCCCGGAGCTTACTCTTGCTGCTGTAAGCCGTTTTCTCAAAGTTTTGAGATATTGACCTGACTGCTAAAGAGCTTTCAACTTTCAGTTTTTACTTATCTCCAAGCTTTTTGACCATTTTATAATATCTTAAGTTTTGCCCGTTTTTCACGGGAGTCATCTCTTCTGTCTGTGTTTCATAGCCAAGAGTCCTGTAGAAAGGATATGCTCCAAGTGAGGCATCCAGATCCATTATCCTGACTCCTTTTTCCATGGCCTTTTCTTCAAGTTTGTGCATGATTCTCTTTCCCAGTCCCATTTTCTGATATTTCGGTTTTACGAAGACTCTTCTGGCGTTTGAACCAAGAAGAGTGCCCGTCCCTATGAATTCCTCTCTTGAGGTCAGGATAAGGCAATACCCTTCCAGTATATCTTTTACGATGTTCAGTCTATTGTGATAATCTTTAAAGTAATCAATTGCTTCCTGAGGGTAAACATGGAAATAACAGGTGTCAATGGTCTCGTTTATTAACTCTCTCAACGAATCAGCATCTTGAGGTTCAGCTATTTTCATTATTATTTCTTCTGTCAATTTATCTCATCCATCTTTTAAATTTAAAAAACACACATGATTAAGTTTAATATACTTAACTTTTTTAGAATATTCTTGTTTTTAAACTGATTATTGAGTGGTTCTTATACTATATTTATAATCTGGGATTTTCTGGCATGAAAATTTGGGATCTTCAAGGGTGCCTTTATGCTTAAGTTCACTCAATAAGGTCAGCTTATTCCATGGTTTCGTTTTTATACTTTCAATTTTATTTAAATACCATAAAGTATATATCTATAAGCGTTGAAATTAAATCCATTTCAGGCTGCTGTCTGATATACACTTTCAAATCCTGAAAAACAACCTTTTATCAACTATGCCACCCGAAATCACACCTATTATTGAAGAACCTGCTCTTATTGTGACCAATTCCGAAACCTCACTGGTAGTTGCCGATATCCATCTCGGGATAGAATGGGATCTGTACAGAAGCGGGATCAACTTGCCTAGCCAGACGAAAAGGCGTCTGGACAGGCTTCTGGGCTATATCCAGAAAAATTCTCCTGATAGAGTAATACTTCTTGGGGATGTAAAGCACAATGTTCCTCAGGT
>DUGT01000169.1:39205-40221 GCA_013331275.1 Methanosarcina sp.
AAATTCTCCTGATAGAGTAATACTTCTTGGGGATGTAAAGCACAATGTTCCTCAGGTTTCCTGGCAGGAGAAGGATGAAATTCCTTGCTTTCTCGAAACACTTGCAGAACATACACATGTTGATATTATCCCCGGAAACCATGACGGAGGACTCGAACTTCTTTTCAACAGGCAAAAGGACATCACGGTTCATTCCGCACGTGGTGCACTTATTGACGGGGTAGGATATTTTCACGGGCATACCTGGCCAGCACCTGAAATACTGGCTGCATCTTATGTAGTCACCGCCCACAATCATCCCACTGTTCGTTTTACAGACGTTTTCGGGTACTCCATAGTTGAGCCTGCTTGGATCAGGACAAAATTCAATCTGGAAGTCCTGAAAGGTCATTTCGGAAACCTTAATTTTGAGAATCCTGCACAGTGGGTAGATCCCGAACTCTTCGTAATTCCGGCTTTTAATGAGCTATGTGGAGGAATACCTTTTAACGAATCCACTCAGGAAGAATTGCTAGGCCCGGCTTTTTCCTCAGGTGGGATTAAACTTGAGGCTTCCGAAGTGTATTTACTTGATGGAACAAGGCTCGGACTGCTCAGGAATATTCGAAAGCTGCAGTATACAAGGGTTAGAAACAAGAATATGGATAGAAGACGCAAGAGTTCAAAAGGCTCTACATAAGATGTACTGGCACGTGGACAGGGATTTAACTTTAATTAAACAGAGAATCAGGCTCCAGTTCTAGAATGGGGGTCTTGTTATTAAATGTAATTTTTTAGCTCGAATTTTATAACTAACTTGTATAAATATAACCGTGTCTAACTTAATTTTAAGTTTCCAACCACCAGTGAAATGTTTTCCAATTTTTAGTCTGTTTTTCTTTTGGAGTCCATTCCTTACTAGCATTCCCTTAATATCCAAATCTTTTAAAATTTAGTGCATATAATTAATCTGAATATTTGAATAACTTCAATAACAAGTGAAAACTTGTAGAATCAAAGAGTTTCAGAAATATAAA
>DUGT01000169.1:40441-44405 GCA_013331275.1 Methanosarcina sp.
AATATAAAATTAAATTTCTATTGATATCACTAAAATTGTTCAGGATTTTTCTTCTATTTTTCCAAAAATAATTAATCTACTCTGCTTCAATATAATGATAATTTAGAAAATCCCCAATTCTCTATGATAATTACTCATAGACGATTACTACAGGATTAAAATGATCTTTTGTGGCAAGGAAGTGTGGAATGAAAGAAATAATGAGAAATTCTGGTATCAATATCGTTGGAGATGTGCCTTGGGGAACGCACTTCTGCCAGTTCTACCAGACAAAAGAAGATTTAATGGATATAATTGTCCCTTATTTTAAAGCAGGGCTGGAAAATAATGAATTTTGTTTCTGGGTTATATCACAGCCTCTGGAAGTAGAAGAAGCAAAAGAAGCCTTGAGAAGGGCCGTTTCTGATCTTGATGTCTATCTAGAGAAAAAACAAATCGAAATTATTCCTTACACTTCCTGGTATGTGGGAGAAGGGGGTTTAGATTCCGAGAGAGTTTTAAATGGATGGGTTGAAAAATTAGATGAGGCTCTAGCAAGTGGCTATGAAGGGCTCAGAATGGCAGGAAACGTTTTCTGGTTGAAAGAAGGGTATTGGGCCGATTTTAGTGGTTATAAAAAAAAGATGGATATTAATATCGGCGAGCGACAGATAATCTCTCTATGTTCATATTTTCTTAGTATGTGCAGCGCAGCAGATATTATTGACTTAATGTTTAACCATAATTTTTCTTTAGTCAAAAGGGAAGGAAAATGGGAAAGGATCGAAAACTCCAGACAGAAAAATTTCAATAAATGTAAACGAGTTAAAGAAGCGTTGCGCCAGAGTGAGCTACACGTCAGGCAGAAGTTGGAAGACATTATTTCACCTACTCGGGGGGCGGATAAACTAGAAATCACTGATATCGTTGACTCCCAGGCGATCCAGTCTATGATGGATAACTTCTACAAAATTGCACACATTCCCATGAGCCTGGATGATCTGAAAGGTAATGTTCTGGTAGGCATAGGATGGCAAGATATCTGCACACAATTCCACAGAGTTCACCCTGAAACCTGTAAGCACTGCATAGAGAGTGACATAGAGCTGTCTGCAGGTATTTCTCCAGGAGAGTTCAAGCTCTATAAATGCAAAAACAAGATGTGGGACATAGCAACTCCCATCATAGTTGGCAGTCAGCACGTTGCTAATATCTTCTCAGGTCAGTTCTTTTTTGAAGACGAACCTCTGGACTATGAACTTTTCCAATCTCAGGCCAGAAAATATGGCTTTAATGAGGAGGAATATATAGCTGCCCTTGAAAAAGTTCCGCGGTTAAGCAGGGAAACTGTGCATACGGGTATGGCTTTCTTTGTAACTTTTGCCAATATTCTCTCTCAGTTAGGCTACAGCAATTTTAAACTGGCTCATTCGCTGAATGAACGTGAAGCCCTTCTGAATGCATTGCGGGAGAGCGAAGAGCGGTTCCGGTCGGTTCTTGAGAATTCACTTGACGTGGCTTACAGGCGAAACCTTCAGACCGACAGATATGATTACATGAGTCCGGTGGTAGAGAAGATTACTGGCTTCTCTTCCCAGGAAATGAGTTCTATGAATGCCAGTGAGACTCTTGGTCGTATTCATCCCGACGACCGCCTCACAGTTACTTTGGGACTGGCCCATGCATACGATACTGGTTCTGGAACTCTGGAGTACCGGTTCAAACACAAGGATGGCAAATATCGCTGGTTAGCTGATAGGTTCACGGTGAATAAAGATTGGGATGGAAAGTCCCTCTTTAGTGGAGGTATTGTCCGCGACATCACAGAGCGTAAAAAAGTAGAAAAAGCTCTGGAAAAAGCACACGAGAGTCTAGAAGAAAAAGTTAAAACGCGTACTTCTGAGCTTGAAGAAGCTTACAACTCTTTAAAAGAAAGTGAAAAACGCCTTGCTGAAGCTCAAAAGATGGCTCATATTGGAAACTGGGACTGGGATATTATAAGTGGTGAAACATATTGGTCTGACGAAATGTATCAGATTTTCGGACATAATCCTCATGAATCAGGCGTAACTTATAGTGAACTTTTAAATTATATACACCCCGAAGATCGAGATAATGTCGGTAACGCAATCAGAAGTTATTTAAAAGAAAATCCTTTTGGCATTGATTATAGGATTACCCTGGCTAACGGAGAAGAACGCATAATTCATTCACAACCCGAAGTTATTTTTGATGAGACGAATAATCCTATTCGAATAAAGGGAGTAGTCCAGGATATTACTGAGCGTAAAAAAGCAGAAGAGAAACTTCAGATACTGGCGAATGCTATCGAATCATCGAATGATGCTATTGTAACTCTATCTCTTGACGGTATCATTACCAGCTGGAACAAGGCGGCAGAACAGGTTTATGGTTATTCCGCCGAAGAAATTCTAGGAAAAGACGTATCAGTACTCGAACCAGAAAATACAAAAGGAGAAATTAATCAATTTTCTGAAAGGATTAAACAGGGAAATACGATCCAGCACTACGAAACTTTACGTTTAAGAAAGGACGGTACTCTTTTAAACGTTTCAGCCGCCCTCTCTCCGGTGTTTGATGTCACTGGAAAATTAGTGGCTTTTTCAGCTATTGTAAGAGATGTAACTGAGCGTATCAAGGGGGAAGAAGCGCTGCGTAAGAGCGAGGCGCGTCTACGCCGTTTTTACGAATCAGATATGATCGGTGTGTGCTTCTACAATCTGGACGGCTCGATAACAGACGCTAACAATAAGTTCCTGAATATTATCGGTTACACTCGCGAGGATCTGCAGGCTGGATGGGTTAAATGGAATTGGATCACTCCGACGGAATATAGTCAATTAGATGAGCATGCTATAGTGGAACTCAAATCAACAGGCGTAAATAAGCCTTACGAGAAGGAGTACATTCGCAAAGATGGCTCGCGAGTACCTGTAATTGTTGGAATAGCTACCTTCGATAAGGTGAGTTATGAAGGCATAGCCTTTATTCTTGACATTACCGAGAGGAAGAAGGCAGAAGAAGCTCTGGCAAATCTCGAAATTGTCCGTAAGAAAGAAATCCACCACAGAATCAAAAATAACCTGCAGGTAATCTCTTCTCTCCTGGATCTTCAGGCTAATAAGTTTAATGATACGAAAATTGTTGAAGCTTTCAGGGAAAGCCAGAATCGAGTGGTTTCGATGGCTTTCATCCATGAAGAATTATATAAAGGAGAAGGAGCCGATACTCTGAATTTTTCTGAATACCTTAAAAAATTAACTGGAAACCTTTTCCAGACTTACAGTCTTAGCAGTAAAAATCTCAACCTTTTCACGGATCTGGAAGAAAATGCGTTCTTTAATATGGACACTGCAGTCCCGTTGGGAATAATTGTTAATGAACTGGTCTCCAATTCCCTCAAACATGCATTTACTGAAGACCGAGAAGGAGAGGTCCGAATTAAGCTTTGCAGGAAAGAAATTAATGAAGGAACAAGTAAATCTCTTTTCAGCCTGATAATTTCAGATAATGGAAAAGGAATTCCTGAAAATTTAAAATTAGAAAGTCTTGACTCACTGGGACTGCAGTTAGTAAGTATCCTTGTTGATCAGCTGGACGGGAGAATTGAGCTTAAACGAAATCAAGGGACCGAGTTTAATATTCTTTTTTACGTAGCGGAAGGACAATAAGTCCATAAATTAATAGACATTGGATGCTTTCCAATATACAGGATACTTTCTTAATACATTATGTAAATCTTGCTACCAGTACTGTGAACGCAACTTTTCTTCAGGGAGTAGTGCCAACTTTACTAACAATTTCATTAGTCCATAAGTTTGTTTTCTCAATGTTTATATAATATGCATGGATGTATGGAAAAATTAAATGTCAGGACTCAGGCTAATAGACAGTCGTTACTCTTGATACTCGGACTTGCAGCTTTCAGTTATAGAAGTTAATAAGAATTCACATATCTAAGAAT
>DUGT01000169.1:44570-47419 GCA_013331275.1 Methanosarcina sp.
TCTAAGAATTCACATATCTAAGAGTTAACACCTATCCGTGAAACCCTCAAGATTCTTCTCTGCTGTGGGCGCGCGGGTTGATTCATTGATGATTGATCCGATAATTATTGATTATGGTTAACTTACTGACTAACTTATGTGATTACTTATCGATTTACTTAAGTAACTGCTAATCGATTTACCAATCAAATTATTTGTATTCACCTGAAGAGGATGTACTGATTCAATGAGCATGGAAATCAACAATGAAAAAATGTCAGATAATCTTGTACTATCTGACAATGAATCTGACAATAACAATATTTCAGATAGTAGAGTCTTTGATGATTCTAAAATTGCAAAACTAAACGGTATCAGAAACCAGGGACTTAATCCATACCCCTATAAGTTTGAAAAGAATGGGGATATCAGTGATATCCAGAAAAAGTTTGATGACTTTGAAAAGAATGAAGGTCTAACGGTCAGAACCGCAGGAAGGCTCTACAACATTCGCAGGCTTGGGAAAATGATATTTGCCGATCTTGGAGACCAGGGTGGCAGAATTCAGGTTACTTTAAGAAAAGGAAATCTTCCTGATGAGGATTTTGAGACTTTTAAAACCCTGGTCGATTCGGGAGATATCGTAGGTGTTCAGGGTGAACTTTTCAGGACAAAAAGGGGTGAAAACTCCATCAGCGTGTCCGAGTTTTTCCTGCTCTCAAAATCCCTCTGCGCCCTTCCGGAAAAATTCCACGGCTTAAAAGATATTGAAACCAGGTATAGGAAAAGATATCTTGACCTTATAGTCAATGCTGATAAGCGAGAGATTTTCGTCATGAGGAGCAAACTAATCTCCGAGATCAGGCGATACCTTTCTGACAGGGAATTTCTGGAATTTGAAACCCCAATACTTCAGAATGTATACGGAGGCGCAAATGCAAGGCCTTTCACAACTTTCCATAACTGTCTCGGGCAGAAACTCTTCCTTAGAATTGCTCCCGAACTCTACCTTAAGAGGCTTGTTGTTGGTGGATACGAGAAAGTCTTTGAGATTTGCAAGAATTTCAGGAATGAAGATATTGACACAACCCACAACCCTGAATTCACCATGATAGAGGTCTATGAGGCTTACAGAGATTACAATGACATGATGGACTTAACCGAAGGCCTCATCTCGGAACTTGTGTTCAAGCTGACTGGCAGCTATGAAATAAAAATGGGAGAAAACACGCTCAGTCTCCGTACTCCCTGGAAAAGAATTTCCATGGAGGATGCCTTAAAAGAGTATGCCGGACTTGATGTTTTTGCACACTCGCTTGAAGAATTGAAGCAAATCGCAATCGAAAACAGGATCGAGGACTACGAAAAGGCAAATACTTACGGAGAGTTCCTTGCCCTGCTCTTCGAAGGCCTGGTAGAGGACAAACTGATAAACCCGACTTTCATTTACGATTTCCCTGTGGAAAACTCTCCGCTTGCTAAAAACCACAGGTCAAAAGAAGGTTTTGTCGAGAGATTCGAACTCTTCTTAAACGGCTGGGAACTGGCAAACGGCTACTCTGAACTGAACGATCCTCTTGAGCAGGAAAAGAGGTTCGAAGAGCAGGATAAGAAAAGAAAGCTCGGAGATCTTGAAGCTCAGACCATCGATTACGATTTCGTAAATGCCCTAGGGTACGGAATGCCCCCAACAGGAGGCATGGGGCTTGGAATTGACAGGCTTACAATGATCCTTGAGGGTCTGGAATCCATCAAAGAAGTAATTCTATTCCCGCAGATGAAAAGAGAAGACTGAGTTCAGGCTTGAAAATATCTGCTTTAATCTAAAATTAAACAACTAAATTAAGAGAAAAAGCCAGGGATAGAAGGTTAAGCAAAAAATCCAAAACAAGGGCGTAAAACTGAAAAATTAAAAGAAAAAACTTTGCTCTTTTTAAAAGCAGGTTCTTCGTCCGGCTTTTTCCCTTAGATTAATTTGATATTGATGTTTAATTATTCTCTTACGGCAGAGTTCTGAATTTCTGCAAATTCAAAGTCAAATTTATCTATACTGAGCATAATTCGGTTCTTTTAATACTTGATTCTCAAACCATAAACTTACTAAAATTTTAAATTTTAATATGTTTTGATTCAATAATTCATTTTGATTCAATAATTCATATAGTAAGTCTGTTTACATACAGTGTTCAAAAAATTGACTTGAATTCAAAACAAATTCGAGACACTGCTTCTCTGTATATAAATTTTTTTATGAATTTAATGAGCTTGTGAGTTACCAAATTTGCCTTTAAAACATAAATATTTTTATATGTTGGGGACGAATTCCTTATATACCACCGAGATAATCAAAGGAGAAAAGTCAATATTTAAAAATTTTTCTGCTTTATCCTGTAGTCTTTGCAAATTTTATTTATTTTTTAAATTCTATTTAATTCTACAACTATTAATATCCTATATAATGAGTCAACTAACATCATTTTCGTCATAGAAATCTGTCTAATAAGGGATTCATAGCAAAATTAAAATGACATTGTTTGGCATCAGTTTACAAAACCGACTGAAATCTATTGTAAATGCCAAAAACTCTAAAATTACGGCTTTTGAAGCCGATTGCGGTATCTGAATAATTACTTAACTTTTATATTTTGTAGACAACAATATATAAAGAAATTTGGATAAAATTATTTTTAACAGGATGAAATATTTATGAAATCGTTTGAGTATTTATATCGTTCAAAAAATATAAATGTTTCAAGCTTATATTCACATATCTTGATCTGGGTTCTTACAATTCTTGAAGTGTTAATTGCATATTTTTTTGAAATCACTGTTATTTAAAAATAAGCAATTAACACTTCAAGAATTGTAAG
>DUGT01000194.1:0-137 GCA_013331275.1 Methanosarcina sp.
TCCCATTCAGCTTCAGTTGGAAGGCGGTAGATTCGGGAAGTTCCATCGGCACTTTCCAGAGCATTGAGTTTCCGGAAAAAGACCTGAATCTCATTCCAGGAAACATTCTCAACCGGGTACTTTTCGCCCTTGAAATA
>DUGT01000194.1:293-573 GCA_013331275.1 Methanosarcina sp.
GCAGGATTGTTCCCCATGACTTTATGCCATTGCTCCTGTGTGACCGGGTACCTGCCAAGGTAAAAAGGTTCTTTAATTGTTACTTTATGTACAGGGCTTTCCCAGAGCTTCCTCCGTTTTTCACGCATTGGAGAGCCCATATTAAATTCTCCGGCAGAAATTAGAATGAACTCCATTCCGACAGAGTTAATTGTTAGACTACCGGATAAACTCTTGATTGAGTTATTTATCGAGTTGTTCATTGAGTTACTGACTGGGTTGTCAATTGATTTATTTAGTG
>DUGT01000194.1:738-2109 GCA_013331275.1 Methanosarcina sp.
TCAGTGAGTTATTCAGTGAGTTACCTACTATTACTTGGTTATTTATTGAGTCATTCAGTGAGGTAAGGGTTGTTTTGTCCATTGGTTTTTTCACCGGAACACTATAACTGTGGATTGAATTACTGATTAAGCTATCAACTAAATTGCCAGATTTAAGAAGTTCAATTTCTTCTGAACCTTTACATTGTAAAGAGAATTTTGAGGAATAAGTGTTCTCACCACGTTGATTTAATAACCAAAAATATATTCCAAAAACCAGGAATATACCATAAGATTTATCTTTTTTGTTGTTACTGCTTCTTGAACCAATAAAACTGTACTAATCAAACCCTATGTACAAAGCAAAACGGGATAAAATAGCTAAGACCAAGAGCCTATAATCAAAAAGTTTTTATGACATTGGTATAGAGGCAAAGGTAGAGACAGGAAGTGAGCAAAAATGAAACACTGCCTCCTTAACCTGATTCTTTTCTCGGGCAGAAGAAAAGAGATTCTGTTACTCCTCAAAGAAAAACCAAGAGATATTGATGAGATAAAAGAATTACTTAACGTGAACGCCAATTCGATCCAGCTTCATATGAAGAAAATAAAAGAATCAGGCCTGATAACTCAAAAAAACAAAATCTACAGTTTATCTGAGATTGGAGAGATAATAGTTGAAAATATGCAGCCTATGCTCAGCATGGCTGAACTTTTTGGAGAAAATACCGAATACTGGATGAGCCACGACTTAAGCTCGATTCCTGAGTTCCTTCTGGAGAGAATCGGCGAACTCGAGCATTGCAAGCTACTGGAACCTGACGCCGAACACCTCTTTGAAACCCCAAAAGTACTCCGGGATAGTATTCTAAACTCAAGAGAGATCCTGACTTTTGTAACTTATTTTCACCCTCAAGCTCCTCCACTTTATGCAGAGCTTGCGGAGAATGCATCTGAAATTGTACTCTGTATGACCGAAAGCGTTGCACAGCGTTTATTTTTAAACAATCGTATAGAAGCGGAGAAATTGTCCAGAGCCGGCAACTGCAGGCTTTTTATATCACGAGAGCCGGCAACAATTCCATCCTTGATTATAACGGATGAGCTCGTTGCATTCAAACTTTTCGAAGACAATGGAAAGTTAAGGGACCAGCTAGTTCTGTCTTTTGGGGAAAGAGCCCTATGCTGGGGAAAAGAACTTTTCAGGTACTATTTGGAAGCAGCCGAACCTCTGAATGAAAAAACGTTCCTTCAGTAGCACCTGGTTAAGATGCTGGTCGACACTGATTCAGAAGTCCAGCAACAGATGAAAGAGGTACTTTAAGGAAGCTCTGTCCTCTAAATTAAATAATTTGGAGAACTTGGTTGTCCTCTATTATCTAGTTAATCTCT
>DUGT01000194.1:2277-6991 GCA_013331275.1 Methanosarcina sp.
ATCTGATTAGTCTCTGTTATCTGGTTAATCACTGTTAGCTGATTAACCACTGTTATTTGGTTAATATTAATCTCAAATACTCGTTAAGTATTTTTCAAGTTTTTTTGTTTTGGACCTCAATTCAACTGGATCCAGTTGAACTGGAGATAACTTGTACTCCTTGCATGAAAACGCAATTATGTCACACTGAATATTTAATTATAGTAATATCAACCTTATAACACCTGACGACCGTAAATTGGGAATATAAGTAGAATTTTCTAGAAAAATGTTAAATTTAAAATGAAAAGGAGACTAATTATGAGATTCTGGTTACTCAAAGCTGCAGGTACCCTGGAAGATGAAGAGCTGATTCTGGAATACAGCATGATTACAATAGGGTGGGCTGAACTTCCGGATTTGTCAAGTGTTAGAAACGAAGCGCAGGTAAAGAAAATAATGCTTGATAAATATCCCGGGATGCAAGACGAGCGTAGTTCTGCCTGGGCAGAAGAGATATACTCGTTTATTACAAGAATGAAGAAAGGAGACCTTGTTGCGGTCCCGCTAAAAACCAGGAATGAGATGCTGACTGGAAAGGTTACCGGAGACTATGAATATCGGCAGATAAGCGATTTTATCAGGCACATCAGAAGTGTGAGCTGGCTTAAAACTGTCCCGAAAGGAGATTTCGAGGAAGAGTATGATGTTGACCTCAGTTCTCCTGAAACCCTTTCCCTTATAGAAGCAGGCCCTGAAAAACTTTCGGATATAACCAAGATTAAATCCCTGGGAGCCCTTCTTGAAGAGCTTAACTTTACTCTTGATGAACTTGGTTCCCTGAAAGAAAGGCTGCTTGAACTTACTTACAGGCTGGCTGTGACTGAAGATATATTCGAAGTCCGGAAAATTGCAGCCGAAATGGAAAAAATGCTGAAAGAAAAGTGAAGGAAAGAACAAGGATAAGAGGGAAGAAAAAGGGGAAGAAGAAAGAAAAAAGGAAAAAAGGGAAGAAGAGGAAAAAAGGGGAAAAGGGGGAAAAGGGGAGAGGTAGAAAAGAAAAAAGAGGAGAGAGGAAAGAGAAGAGAGGATAAAAGAAAAAGAGAGGAGAAGGGAGAAAAGAAAGGTAGAAGAGAGGAAAGGGAAGAAAAAAGATAGAGAAGAAAAGATAGAAGAGAGGAAAAGGAAGAAAAGGAGAGAAAAATTCCCTCTTAATAGAGAATCTAATTAACAATATTAACCAATAAGGTCATTGAGGTCAAGTTCAAACCCGACAACTGCGTATCCGAGGGCAAAATTGTTTATGACCTCAGGATGAAGTTCTCCAAAGACCCCGAGTTTTTTGCCTTTTACATAGACATCGGCCCGCCTACCTTCCAGGAATGCGGGATCTTCGGACTCTTTTACCTCGTAGGGAAGCATCATTTCCCTCATCAGAGCGTCTACAACTTCATAGACCTCAGTAAAGTTGGCCTGTGGGTGAATGGAGACTGCGGCTACGTGCTGGCCTGTTATTTCGTTATTTACTACCTCTCCAAACTCAAAAATCTTTTGAGGCAATTCCCTGTGCTGGTTTAAGGCAAGAATCTCAAGGAGGTTCGGAAGCAGGGTTGTCCTGATCATTGTCTGGTCTTCGCTGATCGGGTGAAGCACATAGGTGACATCATCCGTTTTTTGCCTGCGCATATTCTCGAAGTTAATTTTTTCGCTGGTAAGCGTAAACGGCATGACCTCATAGTAGCCGAGCCCTACCATTATCTCGTTCACGGGAGCGCGAAGCAAAGAAATCGGGTGAGATTTCCCTGGGGTATAAGTTTCAGGGATACTTACTTTAATGTTTTCATACCCATAACCCTTGGCAATATCCTCTACAAGGTCATAGTTATGAAGAATATCGGCCCTGTAAGCCGGGACTTTTACCTCTATGGTTTCTTCATCAAGGGCTTTTGCTCCAAAGCGCATTCTTTCAAGCTGTTTAACGATTTCTTCTAAGGAGAGTTCCATACCTAAAAGGTCTTTTACTTCGGTCTTTGTAAGGAACCTGGCCTTCGGTTCAAGGTCAGGCAGGATAAGTTCTCCTGAATCGGGCCTGAAAACCTTTACGAATTCGATCTGGCCGCCCCTTTCCGCAAGAGCGGTAACGACGATATTCAGGGCTGTATACACGGCTTCTCCAAGTCCGGTAACATCGATAAAGAGGTCGGTTGTGCTCTCGGTCACACTTGTAAGTGTCCCGTTAATGATAGGCGGGAAGGACAGCACATTATCGTCTGAATCCAGGATTATAGGATATTTTTCAAAGTCCCTTACAAGATGGGCAAACCTCGTGCCTTTTGGGTGTTTTTCCAGGATCTCGGTCATACTCATTTTTTCAGTGTAGTCCAGAGGCACGAACTCGAAACTAGGATCGACAGCCATATACCTGAAAGGCGGCTTGACGTTCGATAGGTCATGTACGCCTATGGACACTTTTTTTCTGTTTCTTCCGAGTCCCCAGTGCAGGTCTTCCTGGAGGTCCATAAGGGATTTTATGGAAGAAGATGTGAATTTTATGCCCCTTACAACCGCACACCCAAGAAAAGGCCTGATTTTCAGGATCTCTTCACTGACTGAGATAGAAACCCTGGGTGGCTTCACCTCATATTCGGACAGTCCGGTCTCAAGGTCAAGAAAACCTCTCATTGCCCTGGCTGCTCCTTCCACACTGTAAAGGTCAGGCCTGTCAGGGAAGAACTCGATATCAATATATTCGGCTTCAACCCTTTCGACATCTGCCCCTATCATTGGCACCCTTTTTATGATGGTCTCCTTATCGGTTCCTGTGAGTTTCTCGAGGTCATCGTACTGTAAGGTAATTACTGGCATTGGTGTTTCATCTCATCTTTTGCTCGCTAACTTAACCCAAAACATACTCAACTTCAGATTTAATGTTTTTGTTTGTGGAGCTTTTGCTGTGTTCTGAAAAATTAAATCAAACATTTCAGATTAAAAACTCACAATTAGGGATTCAGAACTTAAAGACTTCAGCGCAGACTGGAGCTCTGAAAAACAGGAAGGTTGTAAACCTAACACAAGAGCAGGTTTATAATTTAGATTTTGAAGAAACAGAGCAGATATTTAAAGGAGATTCTAAGATGGTAACAGCAGTAACTTTCTTAAATAGATTAGATATGCTTGAACATTTAAATAATAGTTAAATCGTGAAAAATAAAAACTTTTTGCCCTTTAATGTTGCTGCCTGGGTGAAGTCTTACAAGTTTTGATAAGTCTGATGACTACAGTGATATAAAAATTTGGATAATAAATTCCATATTCCGCAGATGTAAACAAATGCAGAATAATTTTTTACTTTTTTAATTTATTTACTAAATCTAAAATGAATTTTTAAATTATTTTTATGTTTAGGAAATGTAGCAGTTTTATGAACTTATATAGAAATTGAAATAAATAGAAGATGTATTTTTATAAGTAATAATTTAACCGACAAGTGTTTCCTCATCACGATAAGATTCTATCACAGATCTTGCCTTTTCTTGTAAAATCACGAGAAGATCTTCTAATGGAATAAGCTTATTAGGTATCAAAGGCGAAGGGACCGGCTTAATGGGTACTGCAAAGTCAGCTTTGCGCTCTTTGTCCGCTAACCAAAGCGCTGTTACATGTAGTGCCGGAACAAAAAGTAACCTTGCTTCAAAATTTCCCTTCTTTATTTCGCTCTGTTCCTCAGCTGCTTTAATAGCTTTTTCTGTTCCTTCTACTAAAGGACCTTCATTAGTTCCCGCAAACAAATGTCTGCTATTTGGATCAATCACGGTTTCTGCATGAGCTATTATTTCATCATTTTGTTTAAGCGTATACCGCCATCCTGTATGGATGGATGCTTTTGTAGTCGGACTTGCAGCGATATCAGAAAGTCCCAGATTGTATACAGGTAAAGCCTGTTCAGTTAAAGGAGTTACGGCCTTTTCGGTAAAAGCACTGTGAAGCCGTGGTGTTTTGAAAGCGCTTTTTGAGGCCATCAGTTCCAACCCAGTTCTCACGGCTTCAGTCGCTTCAGCCGGCTTATTTCTATAAACAATAGGCATCAAATCATCTCCTTAATGTTTCACATAACATCTGTGAGTCCATGTTCCAGATCCTTTGTATGCATTTTTGAAGGTATCCAGGGTTACATCGGAAGATCCATACCAAGGGTCCTCAACTGCCACCATGTTTAGATCGTAATTATAGCCCTCTATAGCAACAGCATGTCCACCGCCTCCATGCCAGCCAATTCTCACACATATCGGATTACCATTTTCAATCTCCTTCAATATATCTTCAATTGACGCAGCGCCAGCTGAGAAAGACTGCAAATTGCCTGTTCTCGTTAATGCCTTGTCGAGGTACCAAGGTTTATTGCAGTCGTTACTCGATCCATTATTGCAGCAGTCACTCCTACCTAACTCGGCATTAACAAGTCTACATTGTATCCATTGAGTATTCGGATTAAAAAAAGCACTTATGCTGCATGCTGTTGCTGCCCAGCACCATTGAGTTTGCTGCTGGTGCTGCATGGAGAAGTTAAGTCTCACCCAATCTCTTAGCAGATCTCTAGGGTTCCAGCAACCTGAGTTCCATGCCAGTTCGCAAACGTGATTATTACTGCCAAGATAATAAACATGCATATCGCCAGCACCATCAGTTATTGATGTCAGCACACTTCCAGATGTTGCTAGCTGCCCACCTGCATCTC
>DUGT01000194.1:7232-7354 GCA_013331275.1 Methanosarcina sp.
CCATGCCAATTCATAGACATGGTTGTTACTGCCAAGATAATAAACATGCATATCGCCAGCACCATCAGTTATTGATGTCAGCACACTTCCAGCTACTGCTGGCTGCCCACCTGCATCTCCTG
>DUGT01000183.1 GCA_013331275.1 Methanosarcina sp.
TTACCACACCTTCTGCTCGAACACTTATTTTTTAGACTTATTTTTATAATTGCTATAAATTGGCTGTTATTTTTCTCCGGAGGATGGAAATCAAGTAAACTTGTTTATTTTTAATATTTCTTCTCTTATACTTCAACTAAAGAATAAATACTTTCGGATTCACTGCAGGTTTTGTTTATCTACTTTAAAAAACTGACCGGATTCAGGCTTTTACCTTTTTAGCCAAACCTGGAAAAACATCTTCTCTCCAGCTATATTTCATTTAAATATCACAAACAGCCTTCGTGACAATCAGATTGGGAAAAAAGACAATAAAAACTGTGCTTTTTACTTCTCTTACTCATAATTTCACCCACTCTATCGTTTGCAACAGGTTGCTCTCAAGCCAGGGAAAGTGAGTACAGATCTCATAGCTGAACTTGAGTATTTTAACGGAGATAAGGAAGTCACTGCTGAGACAGAAAAAAGGCTATGAAATCAAAGGCTGGCCGAAACCAACCTCAAAATTTTTGAATTATTGCCATCGAGAGTACTCCCAATAACGTAATTACTGTTATCTAATTACTTAAGCAGTTAGTTCCACAGTCAGGATAAACAAAACTATATACTATTTATAGACAATGAAAAAGTACAGGTAATTTTTTTGTTCTATTTTTCCGCTTTTGCACTTTCAATCAAAATTATTTAGTTCAGTAAAAAACGGTAATGTTATTAAAATTATCTTTCTCGTTAAACATTTCAACGTTAACCAATATCTCTTTGGATTTAAAAATTAGCTCCAGTTAATTATATATCGTTTTTAGATGATGTTTACATATCAAAGCATAGCGAACAAAAACCTTGTGCAGGAATTCTCATCAACTGATCATTGTATGAGAACTCCATTTTCTTATTTTTTCAACTTATTATATATTCAGGTAATCTTTTTTTATTTTCAACACGGAAATTATGATCTTTTTTGAACACTTATTCTTTCAATAGGTTAATTTGTACGAAATTTTATATAAAGAGTATTTCATTATAAATTTGTTTGTCCTCTAGTAATTTTTCGATTGTGCTTTAGTTATCTCTTAATTTGTTGTTCTCTTTTAATTTGTTGTTCTCTTTTAATTTATTACTTCTTTTCACTCTCTGAAATAAGCTACAAGAAAAGGTGTCACGTAGAGTGTATCTGTAACATATTTTAATTCCTGGATCTCAATACAAATATTTATATTGATTGGCAGATATTTTTAATGTAATGGAAAACAGTAAAGAATATCAGCTTTACCTTGAAGCCCTGGACAATGAAAGATCGGCGTGGGGAAGAAGAACAGCTGTAAGGAGGCTCTGTGACTGTAAAACCGAGGAGTCTCTGTACTATCTTAACGAGCTTATAGTTGATAGATATTTCATTGTTCCTGATTGGCTCAAGAGGATCGCAAGAGAGTATTACGTATCTCTATGTCTGGAATTTCTCTGATATTAATCTTTTAACGAATTTGGTTTTTTGGGGCACCTTTCGGAAGATTCACATCTGTTGAGAAGCAGTAACGGACTTGCTGAAAATTAATGATTTGCTGAAAAATTTATCTGTTTACCGATAAGGCTGTAGTAATTTCCTAAGATTTATATGCGATTACCTCAATTCTCTGATGAACCTAAGGAACCAATATGCTTAGCTACAGGTTTACTTTGTCCATGAATTCCCGCTTCTGGTTCCTATTACAAAAAAGTTTACTAAAATAGTTCTCCTTTGTTAAAAATTTGTTAATCTAATTGAATACAATAAGCCTAAACCTTAATTTAACAATAATTATCTCAGGATGGATCGGAAAATGAGCAGGGATAATGGAAAAGCTTTAGGAGGCCCGGCAATAGCCTTAGTGGGCATTGGAGCAATAATAGACATCATTTTATTTTACTTCATGTTCAAGTTTGCTGATGAGGAAAACCTGTTTATGGTTCTCTTAACCGCAGCGTTGATAGGAATTATCGCACTGGGGATTGCTAAAGGTCTTGTTTCCCTATCCAGGCGCAATTACGGAAAATAACTGAATAAATGAGTAAATTTAAAGATTTAGCTGAAATACGACAAAACGATAACTGAGTAATTTTAGAGCTGATCCCAAAAACAACTGTATTTTCGCACCAATAATAAATTTAGAACCATTCTTGTAATAAGAAACCAATGGCCATCGAGTTTAGATTCGGATTAATTTTGAGTTTTGGGATCAGTTCTTAAATAAAAGTGAAGTGAAATAACTCAAAAACGAAAAAGGGTAATAATTCACCACACCTTAAAACACCATAGTTTCCCGATTATGGAAACTATTTCTTCTACTTTTCTAAATTATGTTCCGCATTCCCAGCCACTCATGTAGCATTCTTGTGCAGGCGTGAGTTCGTCGATGGTTATACCCATTGACTGAAGTTTCATTTTTGCCACAAAAGTATCAAGTTCCAGAGGTACTTTGTGGACTCCGTTAGAAAGCTTGTTTTCGGCAATATAACGCACACAGAGGGCCTGGTTTGCAAAACTCATATCCATGACTTCGGCTGGATGGCCATCACCGGCAGCAAGGTTAACAAGCCTACCTTCAGCTATGACATTGATGCGCCTGTCGCCGAGATCGTATTCTTTTATATTGTGTCTTACGGTTCGGGTGGATTTGGCAAGGGAGGCAAGGGCTTCCATATCAATTTCCACATTGAAGTGGCCAGAATTTGCAAGGATTGCTCCGTCAGGCATGGACTTGAAATGTTCGGCTGTGAGGATATCGCGGTTTCCGGTAGTGGTTACAAAGAGTTCCCCTAGTTTTGCAGCATCTGCCATCTTCATGACCCTGTACCCGTCCATCCTGGCTTCAAGGGCTCTTATAGGATCGACTTCGGTAACAATTACATTTGCCCCAAGGCCTGAAGCACGCATTGCAACTCCTCGACCGCACCAGCCATAGCCTGCAACAACAACGTTTTTGCCTGCTACCAGGAGGTTTGTGGTCCTGTTAATCCCGTCCCAGGCTGACTGGCCTGTCCCGTAGCGGTTGTCAAAGAGGTATTTTGTCATGGCATCGTTTACTGCAATTACCGGCATTTTCAGGGCTCCTTCCTTTTCCATTGCATGAAGCCTGTGCACACCGGTTGTTGTCTCTTCGCAGCCGCCAAGGATATTCGGAAGCAGGTCGGTCCTTTCTGTATGCAGTTTAAATATAAGGTCTGCCCCGTCATCGATTGTGATATCGGGCTTTATGTCAAGGACCCGGTCGATTGCTTCGTAATATTCCTGGCTTTCAACTCCGTACCTTGCAAAGCAGCTTATATTCTTGCGGGTACCAAGGGCAAGTGACACGTCGTCCTGTGTGCTGAGAGGGTTGCAGCCGGTAATTGATACCTCTGCACCGCCTGAAGCAAGGGTCTCTACAAGGACTGCAGTTTTCGCTTCCACGTGCAGGGCCATTCCTACCTTCAACCCTTTAAGAGGTTTTTCCTCCTCGAATTTTTTCCTTACGATGGCAAGTACAGGCATATGATTTCTTGCCCAGTCCATCTTCATGTTTCCGGATTCTATGAGTTCTTTTTCGGTCATATTGATCCCGTAATATCAAATATACAATTGAGCTCGATCTTTATTCTAGCTTCAAACATAAGTGTTTATCTTTTACTCACTCAGTTTATTAATTCAGTTTATTAATTCAGGCTCTATAGCAGAACATTTTGATATAATTATTTTTATTATAAGTGGCATTTTCAGATGTTTACCCTTGCGACAAGTTCTTCTGCGGCTTTTTGAGCCTCTTCTATTACCTTTTGCTCGTCCAGGGCCAGCACTTTGTAATCTTCCATAAGGACTTTTCCATCTACAATTGTTGTCCTGACATCACTTCCTTTTGCAGAGTACACCAGGTGAGAAGGAACGTCAAAACATGGAGTAAGATGCGGTTTTTTCATATCTACTACAATAAGGTCCGCTTTCATTCCGACTTTCAACATGCCGGTTTCCGTGCCAAGGGCTTTTGCACCGTTTACCGTACCCATTTGAAGCACCTGCTGCGCAGGAAGGGCAGTAGGGTTGAAAGTATTGACTTTATGCAGAAGAGCAGCAGTTTTCATTTCCTCAAAAAGATCAAGGTTATTGTTTGAGGCACAACCGTCAGTGCCAAGGCTCACATTAACTCCTTTTTCAAGCATCTTGTTTACAGGAGCAATTCCTGAAGCTAGTTTCATGTTACTTATTACATTGTGGGAAACGTTCACTCCTCTCTTCCTCAGAATTTCTATGTCGCCGTCGGAAAGCCAGACACAGTGAGCAGCAAGCACATCCGGCCCTAAAAACCCTATATCTTCCAGGAGATGCACCGAGCATTTTCCGTACCTCTCTTTCATAGCCAGAAGTTCGGCTTCTGTTTCAAGTACATGGATATGGATTCCAGCACCATCCTTGTTAGCTTCTTCCCTTACCTTTGCAAGAAATTCCTCGGAGCATGTATTCGGGGCATGTGGCCCATACATTGTCTTTATCCTGCCATCGGCCGCTCCCTGCCATGCCCGAACAAAGCGTTTCCCTTCCTTAAGGTCGGCCTCTCCTTTTTCTTCGTTCCAGAGTTCTATGAGCCCGTGGCAGAGTGAAGCCCGAAGCCCTGATGCCTCAACAGCTTTTGCAGTCTCATCCATATAAAAGTACATATCCGCAAAAGAGGTGGTGCCTGACCTTATCATTTCCAGACAGGCAAGCAGATTGCCTTTATAGACATCTTCTGCAGTCAGCTTTGCCTCAGCAGGCCAGATGTGCCCTTCAAGCCAATCGGCAAGCTGTAAATCATCGGCATAACCCCTAAAAAGTGTCATTGCGGCGTGAGTATGCGTATTTACAAGCCCTGGCATTACTACCGAATGTTTTGCATCAATCACGGTATCGGCACTTTCGCTGGTCTTTTCCCCGATCTCCGTAATCTTTCCGTCTTCAATGACAACAGTCCCGTTTTTGAGGTCTCCCGCATCAGGGTCCATAGTCAGAACGTAAGCATTTTTTACAATTATGTCAGCCATATAATCAGATCCGTCAGGTAATGAACTGAAGCTGTTAGACTATTCAGAATTTAAGAATGCTGTCCAAATTTAAGAAATACTGGACTTAACAGGTAACTGGGATTAAAAGGTATTGGAATTAAGAGGTTATACTAAAAAAAGTTGTCCTGAGA
>DUGT01000009.1 GCA_013331275.1 Methanosarcina sp.
CCCCAGAATCCTGCTTTATAATGACCTTGGACTGAAGATTATATCCGAATATTTTCTTAAAATACTTTTTCTGCTTCTCTACTTCCCAGATTTCAAGCTGGCACTCATGACGAGCGTGTGTTTCAAGCACCAGGCTGTCGGTAGAAGCTATGTAAAATCGGACGTGGGAAATAACTCCATTGTGAGAACGGTCAAGGCCTTCAGCAATGCGGAGCAGGGCACTGAGGACTTTTATACTTTTTACGATATCTTTATTGAGCCCAACAAGATTAGGATGTTTCTTCTTAGGCGTGTTTTTACTGTGGAAATAGGCAAGATTTGCTATTATTTCGATTTCTTCAGGATGAAAACCTGGAAGATTGCTCTCCCTTATCAGGTGATAGGCGTGAGCCTGGTGGGTATCATACGATAGAAATGTCCCTATGTCGTGCAGGGTGGAGCCGTATTCAAGAAGTTCCCTTTCTCCTTCCCTGAACTTATAAATTCCAAGCGCCTGGATACTGTCAAATAGCTCAAGGGCAAGTCTGGTAACGGTATGAGCATGTTCTTCATCGAAATTGCAGGTAAGCCCAAGCTGCATGATGCTGCGCTTTCTTACCGACATCTGTGTAATCATGTAGGAGAATTCACTCTTTGAGATATAATCTACAAGCAGCCCCTCTCGAAGCCCGCGTTTACTTATCCCGATTTCGGAAAGCCCTATCTCTTCCATAAAAGTTTCAATAATTGCAGCCCCCGCGATAATGATATCAGCTCTTTGCGCGTTAATTCCCGGAAACCTGCGCCTCTCTTCGAGGGGTATGGCGCACATTGCCCCGACTATTTTCTTCAGGTCTTCATACTCCAGTTTCTCAAAACTCTCACTGGCTGTTTTATGCAGGTAGATAAAAGCGATCCTTGCAAGGTTTTCAATTGTTCCAGAGCTTCCAATTGAACAATTTATATCGTACTCGGAAAGATCTTTTATTACATTCGTAATTTTATGTCGAATGTAATTTTTAATCTGCTCGTACTGTTCCTCGGAAACAGGCCCTGTTTCTTCCGGCAAAAACATATTTGTCAGCCTGACAGCTCCAAGGTTAAAAGAATAAAGATAATAACACTGAGTCTGATCCCCTACCGATACTTCGGTACTCCCGCCTCCGATATCTATGAACAGAGCTTTTAAGTCTCCAAGTCGAAGCCCGCTTGAAACCCCAAGGTAAATGAGGCGAGCTTCTTCGGTTCCGGAAATCGTACAGACTTCCAGGTTTGCCTCCTCTTTCAACATTTCGAGAAGCTGAACCTTATTGCTCGCATCTCGCGTTGCCGAGGTAGCCACAGCTATAATCTCTTCTGCCCTGTAGGCCCTGGCAAGTTCCACAAACTTTTTACAGACAACAACTGCGCGTTCTATCGCTTTCGGTTGCAAAATCCTGTCTATAAACTCCCCATCCCCGAGCCGGACTGTTTCCTTCTGCTTGGTCAGGGGAAAGTAAGACCCATTGGGATTTATCCGGACCAGAAGAAGTCGGATGGAGTTAGTGCCTATATCGATAAACGCAACAACTCTGCCTTCGGAAATTCTCTCGGGTTCCATTATTACCACCTGAAAGCCCTGTTTTTCTTTTTTCTCGAAGGAGTCGAGAAACTCAAAGTAAGCTTCACAATACTAGTTCATATTTTTATTCTATTTGAGATTATTTAGTAGCGTACCGAAAGTTTGTAATCGTTGTTATTTTCACACAATCTCTTTCTATGTGTTGAAACGATTGATTATTTATATACATTATAAAAAAAGAGTATTAAGAAAGCTCTTTTTCCGGCTTTTTGGATATTCGTTGTATGGAGATCAAGCCATTTGTCATTGAAAAACATGTATCCGTAGGGATTTAAAATACTTTTTGTGCTTCATGTGAGGTAGAGTGATGCAGGAACCCCAGTATTCATATAAACCAGAGACAATTTAAGTTTATAGACACATTGAGGTTGCAAAAATTTAGTTTTTTAATTTGTCATTTTGTTGTTTTTGGGCAGTGTGTCGGTTTTTCATATAACCATAAATCTCAAAAAGTTAGAATGTATCAATTCCATATCAGAAGCTCAATTTTCCTATCGTACAAAAAATGACTTTAATTTATAGCAAATTTACGGCACTGTCAAGGGAGGAGGCAATGAAAATGAAAACTAAATTTTTAAATTCTTTAGTTTCGGCATTATTGATAATAGTAATAATTCCGGGACTAACACCCAGCATAGTATCTGCTGCAGATGAACAATTTGCAGACGGCGGAAACTCGACAAATAGTACACTAAACTCCAATCTTATTTTAGAAAAACTCTCCACTGACCCTGACTATCCAAAGCCCGACAGTAAGGTCGCTATTAATTCACTAGTTAAGAACACAGGAACTGAAGCCTCAGAGCCTACGAATATAATATATAAAATTGGTGAAATCGAGGACAAAGAAGAAGTCCCTGCAATAGAGGCTGGATCGGAAACATTAATTTCCCACACATGGATAACTCCTGACGAAGAAGGAACAGTGTCAATAAAAGCCTCTTTAGAAAACGTAGAGAATAGTGAGAAAGAAATTTCTGTGAAGGTAGTACAGGAAACACTTCCGGATCTGATAGTTGAAGACCTGTATCCAGAATCATCAACACAATCCGAAGCCGGAAAACCTTCGAATTTTATCCTAAAGATAAAGAATATTGGAGAGGAAACTGCCAGTAGTAGTACTGCAAAATATAGTTTTAACGGAACTTCAGAAGGAGAAATTTCTATCCCTGAACTTTCAGCAGGGGCAAACACAAGTGCAGAGTTTTCGTATACCCCTGGAAACGAAGAAACCATCAGTGTAACAGTAGTCGCAGATTCTGGGGATATCGTTAGTGAAAGTAATGAAGATAATAATAGAATGTCAAAAACCATAAGTATGAAACGCGAACTTCCTGACCTGAAAATAGAATCTATTTCTTTGAGTCCTGAAGAACCTCATCTTGGAGAGAATACGACCTTTACGGCAACAGTAAAGAACAATGGATCTGCAGCTGCTGAAAACAGCGA
>DUGT01000170.1:0-152 GCA_013331275.1 Methanosarcina sp.
GGAATAGATAGTTATAAAGAAATTCGAAGGATGGATTTCGAAACTCTATTGAAGGGTCTAAAAAAAGCTATTAAGGTTAGAAAACTTCAGAAAAAGAAAAATCCCATCTTGATGAACTGCGTGCTTACAGGAAAAAACCTGGACGATATCGA
>DUGT01000170.1:254-3683 GCA_013331275.1 Methanosarcina sp.
GGAAAAAACCTGGACGATATCGAGACACTTATTTTACTTGCAAAAAAGCTGGGGGTGAAGGTTTCCTTCGAGCCTGTCCACGAGTTTCCCGGAATCAGTGAGGATATCTGGAACGATATCGGGATTCGAAATAAGGAAAAGTTCCACTGTACAGTTGATCACATAATCGAGCTTAAAAAACAGGGCTACCCGATAATCAATTCCAAAACTTACCTCAAAATGGTCAGGGACGGAAAAATGGACTACAAATGCAGAGCTAGCGGGATTATTATGAATGTGACGCATGACGGCACTCTGGAAACCTGCCGTGTGCATAATGAATCCCTTGGGAATGTGATCTGGGACGGCTTTGAGAGCGTCTGGAAAAACTCGGAAGAACACAGAAAGGAAATCGTCGAAAACTGCAGTGGTTGCCTCTTTTTTGGGTATACGGAAAATAGCTTGATGCAGAGTTTTAATCCTGAAGTTCTGATGCATTACGAGTGGATGTAACTCCCGAGTCCCGTCTCGGGAGGACGGTGCCCTTTTCGCTCACTTCGTTCGCTCAAGAGGGCTGAATTATGGGAGAGAGAAACTATTTTTTAAAACCCGAGTTCAGTTTCTGGAGGACGGTGCCCTTTTCGCTCACTTCGTTCGCTCAAGAGGGCTGAATTATGGGAAAGAGAAACTATTTTTTAAATTTTGAGGCTCAGCATCTCAGGCTCGACAGTTTTGCACGCTTCAAGCCTTCGGGCTTCACCCAATGGAATGTTAATAAATCTTCATGCTGCAACTTCTCGTATATTTCACGGGCTTCCTTTATGGTTCTTTGATCGGCAATTCCTGATATCGTTGCCCTTTAAGTTATGTATTACGCGTTTGGCGCTATTAAGGCCGTTAATTTGTTTAATCGTTTATTGAAAAACGATATAAATAGTTGTTGAAATTTACAAAGAATACGAAAGAGAAACAAGGCGTGAAATCGAGATTTACTGCTTACTCGAACTTAAATACCTGTGCTTCAGCAAAAAATATGCTATAGACAGTTAAAATCCGGGAAAATAGCCATTTAATAAAATTTGCGTCTGAAAAAGGTTTTTCCTAATTCAAAATGTTTTGTTTAGACGGAATTTTGCTTATACAGCGCTCTTGAAGCTGTATGTGTAGTCCATCTGCCTGCAGAGTCAGCATCAATAAGTCTCTTTGACAAGAGATATATAACTATCATCTCTGAGAATTCCCAGAGAATATACATTGACACTTTTTACTTCGCAACTGATATCAAGTAAGCATTTAAAAACGCTACCAAAATTAATTATATAAAAATTACTAAATATTATGGTATTAATCAGTTATTTGAGTTTATTTGCAGCAACTGGTTAAAAACACAGTGGGAAAAGGGAAGCTGCCGGTATTTCGGCTTTGAAATAATAAAATTATATAATCGGACCAATGGAGGAAAAATTATGCAAATGAAAGGGAGTGGAACACGTTTTGATCCTGTGTGTGATATGAATGTTACGGAGAGAGATGTTACATACAAAAGTGACTATAAGGGAATAGCTTATTATTTTTGTTCTTATGAATGCATGAAGAAGTTTCAGGATAACCCGGAAAAGTACCTTAGCTTCCATGAAAAGGAAGCTAAGGTATAATGGATTTTCTTTTACCTTTCGAGTTTTGTTATGGATTTTCTTTTACCTTGAGTTCTGTTTATCCAGTATCCTTAAAGCCTCAGCCGTAGCCCACCTGACTTCAGGGTCAGGATCGTTTAAGTTTTTGACAAGGGAAGCTGTTGCTTTTTGATCACCTATTTTTACAAGGGCTTCTGCTGCGTACCGTCTGACCCAGGGGTTGCTGTCATTGAGAGTTTCGAGAAGTGCATCAACGGCTTTTCGGCTACTTATATTCCCAAGGGCATAGACTGCAGTGATTCGGAGTTCGGAATCTTCTTCGGCCAGCATTTCCAGAAGAGCGTCTATTGCTTTTTCAGCTCTAAGAGTTCCTAGAGAGTAAGCAGCAGCATTTCTTACTTCAGGATTTGCATCATCAAGGCATTTGAGAAGTGGGGTTACTGATTCTGGATTTTCCAGTTTTCCAAGGGATTCGGCAGCACACTTTCTAAGTTCTGGGTCCTTATTTCTTAGTTTACGGATAAGGGCTTCTGCGGCTTTTTTACTACTGAGTCCTGTGGGTTTTTTGCTGCCAGAGCTTCCCAGAGCCAATACTATCTGTTTTTGCAGTTCCGGAGAGCTCTTATCCAGTTTTGCGATAAGGGCTTCCTCAGCCTTCTCATCACCTAAAATCCCTAGGGAACGGGCTGCAGATATCCTGACTTCGGGAACTTTGTCGTCCAGGCTCTTAATTAAAGGTTCAATTGCCTGTTTGTCTTTAAGGTTCCCAAGGGATTCTATAGCACACGCTCGGAACACAGGGTCTTTGTCTACAGCCAATCGTTTAATTAACGGTACTGATGCATTTTCTGTTCCTATCCGACCAAGATTTTTGGCTGCAGTTATTCTTACTCTTGAATGCTTGTCCTCAAGGAGTCCAAGAAGTGCCTTCTCTACTTCAGGGCCTCTTGCCTGGCTCAAGGCTTCGGCTGCAATTTCTCTGACCTCAGGATTTTCGTCTTCCAGAGCTTTGATGCAGAATTGTGTATCTTTTTCGCTTTGTTTAAGTGGGTTAACAGGATTTTCTTCCTGTCCTCTAAGAAGATCCGAAATGTATGAAAGCTTTTCAGAAGAGGTTTTTAAGCCCGAAACGTTGCTTAGCAGGTTCATAGAGGAGTAAACGATGGCTAAGAGGGATAGAACCATTGAAATAAGAGAGAAAATCAGTAGAAGTTTCATTTTGGCTTCGGAAAATGAGCCAAAGCTAAAAACAATAAGTATCAGTCCGTTAAAATATATTGTTCCTGCTGCCGTATATGATACTATCTTCAGAGGCGGTTTTATCCTGTTGGCAATTGAGTTAGTGCTATCTCTGTTGCTTTGTAAAGATAGTATAAAAATAGCAATAAATACGGCATACAATGCGGCTACTGATTGCATTACTGTTGAGGGAAGCCAGAAAGTTCCCCCAGAGCTTGCTGCAGAATTATCTGCATTTCCATTTCCTGAGAGGGCAAAAATGCTCAAAATAACCAGAGCAAATAAAAAGAAAACTTCAAGCTTGTAAGTTTTCAAGGTAGTCAGTTTCATTCTGAACAGACTGCCTGTACCCGGATAGTTATATAAAAATTCCGCTGAATTAAGTATCTTGTTGACTTTTGAGAAAGAAAACCAGTTCAGCTTTACTGTAAAGGAAATCACAAAGTTAAAAAACAACTGGTCTGATCTAAAATAGCTGATCTAGAACAGCCGATCTAAAGTAATTGATCTAGAACTGCTAGTCTGCTTTTATACAGCCATTTTTTATACTGTCATTTTCATACATTTATTTTTCATA
>DUGT01000170.1:3818-4824 GCA_013331275.1 Methanosarcina sp.
TTCATACATTTATTTTTCATACAGTCTTTACTACTACCTGATCTCTGCTTTTAAGTCCGAACTGACGTGCAGCATTTCCTTTGTTTACGGCAATTTCCAGGAATCTGTGACTGCCTATAAGGGCAAGAGGCTCTTTCTCTCTTACAAAACCATACGTTTGAACAAAGGAGATCCTTCTGCTGTTTATTTCTATCTGTGAGCCAAAACTAGAGAATTTTAAAACTACTTCTTCCGGGATATTGGTAATAACATTTCCGAAGCTGTCTGCAAAAATAACCTCGCCTATAATAAAGGGACCGTCAATCCCGAAATTTTCAAAGTCAAGGTCAACGAAATCCGAAATTCTTGGTCCTACCGCCTCGATAAGTGTGCCTTTTGAGAGACGGGCTCCTGCAGGCGCAAAAATATCCCTGCCGTGGAAAGTTGCAGAAACTCCTGATTTAAGCATAAGTTCAGAATTTGTGATCTCGTAGACTTCCATTTCTCCAAGGCTGCGAGCTGCAGGGATCAACAGCCCATTGTCAGGGCCGACAAAAAATTGTTCCTCTCCTTCATAGCCTGCTTTAATAGCAAGAGCGCGGCGGGAAGTTCCGACTCCGGGATCGACAACGCCTATATGTACGGTTCCCTGAGGGAAATATCGAACAAGGGAATAAAGCGCAAAAGCTCCTTCCCGGATTCCTCCCTGTTGGATGGAGTGGGTGATATCAACAATCTGTACAGCAGGGTTTATTCCCAGAATTACGGCTTTCATGGCTGCGGGATAGAGGTCTCCAAAATCGGTGGTTAAGGAAATTAAAGGCATAAATATCACTCTGTTTTTTTCTATATTTTACAATATGCAAGTCCAATAAAATATATAACGATGTGAAAAAGTAAAAACCAATATTAAAATTATTTTTAAAATTTGAAAAGCAGGGAAAAAATGAAACATATAAAACTGTTACTGATACTAGTTTTTATAAGTCTGTCTCTTATTGTATCTGGATGTGAGGAAAAACTGAGT
>DUGT01000170.1:5017-15563 GCA_013331275.1 Methanosarcina sp.
ACACACAACAGTATACCTCAATGGGAAAAAAGACCTTGAAGAGGAAGTCCAAATAATATATAAGAAACCTAACCTGATGAAGACGCTTGGTGTGGAAGACGGAAACGAAGTCGGGTCGGTCTCGGATGGGGAATTCGTATGGAGTTATGACGCTGAAAAAAACACAGTCATGAAGATAGAATTGCCCGAAGAACCACTCTTAACGGAAAAAGATATTGTCAGCGTCATAGGTAGTTTCGTGAATGAAAGTAATGTTTCCATGCTCGGAGTTGACGAGGTGGACGGAAGAAGTGCGTATGTCCTTGAGGTACGGCCAAAGGTTAAAGAAAACGAGTCAGAGATAGCTTCTCGAACGAAAATATGGGTTGACAGAGATACATGGATGGTACTTAAGTCCAGTATTTACAACAATAAAGGAAACCTGTTAACAGAGGTAGAAATACGTGACTTGAAAATAAACACCGGGATTCCGGATTCGGAATTCAAATTTGAGATTCCCGAAGGAGCAAAAGTAGAAACCCTGAACATTGACGAAGAGCTTAAAGTTCCCGACAACATGAGCCTTGAAGAAGCCGGAAAACAGGCTAGCTTTAAGATCCTTATCCCTGATTATATACCCGACGGTTACATGCTTAACTCGACAACAATATCTAAGGAAGATGATACAGACCCTGAAGGTCAGGGTTCAGAAACCGTAATTCTTAGCTACCAGAAAGGAAGTGAAAATTTCGATGTAATAGAGACTGTCTATGAAAACAAGTCTGAAGAAAACACTCTCATGGAGGGAGCTGAAAAAATCAGCATCAATGGAAAGGAAGGAAAATACCTTAATGAATTTGGGGACACGAAGATGCTGCAGTGGGAGCTTGGTGGGGTTGAGATGAACCTGATTGGGTCTCTTGGGAAAGCCGAAATGCTGAAAATCGCGGAGTCTTTTAAAGAACCTTCTACGGAAGTTGACGTTCTGGACGCTGAATCTTTAAAGGAGCCTTTTACCGAATTCTACATTCTGGGGCCCGATGGAACAGCTGAAAATTATCCTATCGACTATGTACTCGGGGAAAATGGGACTGTAATAATAGGAATTATAAATCATGAGCAGAAACCCGTAAACTATACGCTGGAAGTCAAGCTCGAGGACATGCCTCTACCTTTGTCGGATATTTGGAAAAATATATACCTCGGAAACAATGAGACCCTGGAAAAAGCAGTCACTATAACTCCCCCCTTCGAGGGAACAAACATGAAACTTCAGTTTTTGCTCTATAATAACGATAAAAAGGACATGTTAGAAGAGAATGTCAGTATACCTTACAGAAATCTTAACCTATGGATAAATGTAACAACGCAGAATTTCTCGAAGAATAATTCAACTCCTTTAACGGCAATATAAGCAACTGAGCTGAGGTTCGGCACTGACCCCTGTCTATCTCAAGAAAGGCTGAAATAATAAAATCGGGCAACTCTAATCCGTGTTCTCAGGAATATCTTTTCTTCTTGAGAACACGAAATGTCAGCACATATACAAGAATGTTAAATATGAGAAGGGTTCCAATCTCAGGATAAAGATCAGATATTCCGGAGTTATTCAACATAGCACTTTTTATTCCGTAAAATACGTAAGTGCTTGGTACGAGATGGGAGATATACCCGATCTCTCGGGACAAATCGGCCAGCAGGGCAAGCAAAATCATGGGTGCCATGCAAATAGTGGAATATAGAGATGCTGAAGAGTAATTATCAGCATAACTGGCAATCAGAAGCCCAAAACCTGTGAATACTGCAGAACCGAGAACTATAAAAATTGTAACCGATAGGAAATTTCCGATGAAACCTCTGTTTATAATAATTATAACCAGGGATATGAGTATTGTCAAGAACAGTCCAAAAAGCGATTTGCCATAAATCACATCTTTTTCCGAAGCTGGTGACACAAGTATTGCGTCAAGGGTTTTTTTCTCTTTTTCTGTAGTTAGCGTATTGGGTAAAACCATCATGCCAACAAATATTACGGTAAACATAATCCACACAGGGATGTTGAACCTTGACTGCAAGTCTCCAGAAAGCGTATTTAAGGTAATATTCACCGGATATCTCTGTCCTGTAAAGTCCATGATGATATCTTTATAAGTTTGCAAAAATAGGACTGATTTTGCCTCATACGGATTGACAATGATATTCAGGGAAGGAGTGAGCCCACTTTTTATCTCTGCACTGAAGCCTTTCGGCACAAGCATAATGGCTGCAACCTTTTGATTATAAAGTAACTCTTCGGACTTAACGGCAGAGTCTGCAATAGTTACATCATAGTTATTTCTCGAACTTAGATATTCAATGAAATCGGTACTGGAACCTTCATCATAAACTGCAACGGGTACTACAGTGTTATCAGTCAATGAAATTGTAGAATTAAATAGAAGAGACAAAAAGACCGGAGTTAACAGTATTATCAATAAGTTCTTGCTCTTTACCGATGTTATCAAGTCCTTTCTAAAAATAGCCAGCACAACGTTAAGATTCATCAATTAATTTCTCCCCGGTCAGTTTTATGAAAACATCTTCAATTGTAGCCTCTTTCGAATGTACAAAAGACACCTGATTATTTCCGGAGAGTCTCTCATAAATGTCGCTACTGGCTTTTGTATTTAGCGGCGACTCGTAAATATCTCCTTTTACGGTCTTGATTATTAGAACATCTTCCCCATACTTTTTTTTCAGATTTGTAGGAGTGTCCATAGCTCTTATAGATCCTTTATGTATGATAGCCAGACAGTCGCATAAAAAATCTGCCTCTTCCATATTATGTGTCGTTATGAGGATTGTTTTTCCCTGTTCTTTAAGATCAAGAATCATTTGCCTTATTTCCCTTGCAGAACGTGGGTCCAATCCGCTTCCAGGTTCATCAAGAAATAAAACCTCAGGATCATTGAGAAGGGCTCTAGAAATCATTATCTTTTGTTTCATGCCTTTTGAAAAAATCTTTACTTTTTCTTTTTGATACTTTTCCATTCCTACGGCCTTGAGTACTTCACTTATTCTTTCTTTCGGAGAATTGTATAACCTGCGGAAAAAGTTGAGATTTTCATACACCGATAGTTCTTCATACAGGTTTTGAGACTCAAAAACAACGCCGATTTTCTTTTTTATCTCTATTGCATCCGATACAGTGTTTAATCCTCCTATATATACAGTACCTGAGGTAGGAGGAAGTTGACAGGTAAGAATCTTAATAGTGGTGGATTTTCCTGCTCCGTTCGGTCCCAGAAGTCCGAATATAGTCCCTTTTTTGATACTGAACGAAATATTCTTCACAGCTTCGAAATCGCCGTATTTTTTAGATAAGTTCTCAGTAACTATCTCTTTATCCATGGTACTGCCAGCTATTTCAGAGTCATTTCGCTCTTCAATCAAAACGACGAATAATATTTACTTGCACTACAAACAGAAAAATAACTTTCTATGTCTCTTAAAAAAATACTATAGAATTTTATAAGTGTTCTAGTAATTAAATTTTTTTATTTACAATATATTATGGCACTGAAGGATCTCTCAGTACTCACTTTCGAGCCGTAGCAAAAATTCCTTTATATCTAGCCCACTCGCAAATCCTTAAGTTTTCCATTTGCCCCAATAACTCTATGGCAGGGTACTGTTATTAAATTGGGTTCCGGTTATTTGCGAGCTCCTCTACCCGGAAAATCTTTTGTTTCCTGATAGCTGACTGTGTATTTGTAACTTCAAGTCTTACATGCACGTTTTTAACCGGAAAATAAGAAACAAGTGAGTACAGCGCAAAAGCACCTCCCCGGATTTCTGCCTACGGATTTAATGGGTTGTATCAGTTATCTACACGTTGGGATTAATTCCGAGAATCGCGTCTTTCATCGCTGCTGGATATTAGGTCTCCAAAATCAGTAGCAAGGGAAATCACAGACATGAATATTATTCTGCTTTTTTGCTATTTCAGAATATATTGAATTAAAAAAGAATATTAAGATGTGAAGAGATACAGGCGATTATAAATATGCAAAATGTTGGAAAGTGACTGGGCAATGAGAAAGACAAAAGTGCTATCCTTAATGATTTTAATTAGCCTGGCTCTCTTTGCATCAGGATGCGAAGAAGAACTCAGTGCAGAAGAGATCACAACGAAGATGCAGGAAAAGGGAGAAAGCATCAAAGATTATTCTTGTATAATGCATACGGCGACTTATGCTAATGGAGAAAAGGTTCAGGAAAATAAAGAGCGAGTAGTAAGCAAAAAACCGAAGATGATGAAGAGCTGGACCATAGAACAGGGAAAAGAAGAAGTTGCAGTGGTTTCGGACGGAGAATTCTTATGGAGTTATGACGAAGGGACAAATACCGTCACAAAAATTAAACTACCAGAAGAACCGCTTATAAATGAAAGTGATTATGTCGGGCTTATAGAAGGTTTTTTGAATAAAACAAATGTTTCATTCCTCGGAATCGAAGATGTAGACGGAAGAAGTGCATACGTCCTTGAAGCTAAACCGGAAGCAAAGCGTGATGAAAGTCACAGCCTGGTTTCCCTGACAAAAATGTGGGTGGATAAAGAGACCTGGATGGCTCTTAGATGTAAGATGTATGACAGCAAAGGAAACTTGATGATAGAAACGGAAATAAGCAATCTTAAAGTAAATACTGGAATTCCGGATTCCGAATTTGAGTTTGAGGTTCCAGCAGGAGCAGAAATAAAAGTTATTGATCTGAACAATCTCGAAGTTCCTGAAAAAATGAGCCTTGAAGAAGCCAGAAAAAAAGCCAGTTTTGAAATACTTGTCCCGGAATACATCCCTGAAGGCTATGCGCTTAACTACACGATGATAGATTCCGAGACAGCTCTTGAAGACCAGAGTCACGAGACTGTAATTCTTAACTACCAAAAAGAAGATGAATTTTTCCATGTAACACAAACCATTTACGAAGATAAGCCTGAAGAAGATGTTATGCTCGCACAGACAGCTGAAAATATAAGTATCAACGGAAAGGGAGGAAAATATACCAACCAGTTTGGAGAGTTTAAACTCCTTGAGTGGAATATTGGAGAATTTGAAATGACCCTGAGTGGTTTCCTTGAAAAAGCCGAGATGCTAAAAATTGCAGAGTCCATTCCAGAACCTGTTTTAGAGAATAAATAAAAAATAACGGAAATGATTCACAGATAGATAAAAAGGAGTACAGAAATACGAGATAAATTTTTGTTTTTCTGATCTCAAACTTTTTTTTCTTCGAGTTTCAATAAAAACTCTTTTACATCCAGCCCACTCGCATAACCTGTAAGTTTTCCGTCCGAGCCTATGACCCTGTGGCAGGGAATTATTATCGCAATCGGATTCCTGTTATTTGCAAGCCCTACAGCCCTATAAGCTTTTGGCTTTCCAATAGATACAGCTATTTCTTTATAAGTTCGAGTTTCCCCATAAGGGATTTCGCATAGAGCTTTCCAGACCGACTTTTGAAAATCCGTTCCTTCAGGAGCCAGTTTAAGGTCAAAAGATTCTAGTTTCCCGGAAAAATAAGCTTCAAGCTGCCTTGTAGCCTCCCTAAAAAACTCTTTATTTTCTATCCAGTCAGCAGGGACTTCTATTATCTTCTTGCTTTTCAAGAAATTAAGATGTTTCAGCCCTTCTTCATTCCCTGCCAGAAGAATGGGACCGATTGGTGATTCGATTATGTCGTAGTACATTTTGTTTGTTTCCAGAAGTGTGGTTGCAGATAATTGTATCGCTTCTGGTAGAAATCTATTTAATTCCCAGCTATAACAGGCAGATTATTGATCAATGATTCATAGATTGGAAACCAGAAGTCACTTATTAATTCACAGGCAACGACATTAAATTTATCTGATGTTACCCAATTTTTAAGATTTGATATTCTTTTGTCATATATTTAATGCCGGCTTCTAATGATAAATCGATAGATTTCAGGCAAGAAAATTCCTTAACCAATGACCAATGAACATAACTCAAAGTTTTGGACATTTTTGAAGATCAGGACTGGATCAAACACAACAAAGTTGAGGATGAAGTCAAAACCTCATACATGAAATACCTTACCCACACCAAGTAGAAAGCCTTGAAGTGTCCTATTCTCCTTTGGAAGTTCTGTATTCTGTGAAGACTACCTCCTCTATGAATACAGGACTAGTGTCTTGGCAATTTAGTTGTTGTGCATAATTTTGGTAGCTTCTCATCAGCATACAATGATTTTGAGCTCATCAGATTACCAATAACTAAATTTTCATGACACTAGTTTTACTGATGAAGACCGCCAGCAAGACAATATCAACGGCTTTAAACTGGAACGCAGCAAGCAGCTGGTACTGTGTAGCCTCTGAACTCACTTTAACCTTCCGCCCCTACGGTTATAAGCCCCTCAATGAGTGAAACAATAAATCCCTTGAAGATCTTGAGAAATTCCTTGACTCTATGCGTTATCATCTTCTGGATTATGTCGAATATATATCCGTCCGGGAATTCCAGAAAAACGGTAAAATTCATTTTAAAATTCATTTTCATTTAACCTCTTTTTGTCTCAATTGGTTAATGCACAAATCCGCCATTCAATACGTGGAGAAGCGGGGTGTGAAATTCTCAATATTCATACTGTCCGGCGCCGGTTTTTATCCTGGCATTGGTCCCGCAGGGGCCCAAAGAAGCAACAGGGGTTGCACCTTATGATCATCTCCGGAAATATCTTAAAAAAAGCATGAGTCCCTAAGAGGAGTTTATGTTCTGGGCTATGGACTGTCGGAACTGGACTTGTTCATCATCCTTCTATCCAAAAAAGAAACAAAGAACGAGCCTTGTCCTAAAACCTATTTGATTCTAAATCATTATGAGTCTTCAGGATCATTTTAGTGATTAGGTATTCAGCTGATTGTTCCACATACGAAATTCAAAAATCAAATTTGAGTTTCAGGATATGCTCAATAAGAAAACACAAGCAAAACATTTTTTAAAAGGTATTGTCAGCAAAATAATCGGGTATAGTGTTTCTCATAGATCAGACTCTAAAGCTTTTTTCTCTGGGGCTCTAGAACACGTTCATGAGGTCTTGAAGCCTAAGCTGAAAAAGCCGAAGGCAAAAGAAAAGCCTTCCAAATAGGAAATAGGCTCTTCGCTGTTTTGCGTGGGTTGAAAATAATTACTCAGTTAAGAAGTAACTAGGCCAAAAAGAGAAACATCAAGCTTGAATGTGGTTTTCAACAACAAGTGTTTCTGGATATTGGATATGCTACTTCAGTATTTAGTAGATGAATGGAAGTTACCCACACAAAACAGCGAAGAGCCCAAATAAGCATATTTATATTTATATTTATATCTATTTATATTAAGTCTCCACAACGCCGGAAGCAAGCAAAGCTGCTCCTACAGCTCCAATCAGGTGTGAGTTCTCAGGCACAAGAACATCGAGTTTGAGAAGCTTTTTTAGGGCCTTTGGAACTCCTTCAATAAGGGAAGACCCACCTACAAGGATTAATGGCTCTTTTACATCAACTTCCTGAAGCTGCTGTTCGTAGATTTGCTCCACTACGCTATAGCAGGCTGCAGCCGCCACATCTTCCGGAGTGGCTCCTCTGGCAAGGGAATTTACAAGAGATTGGATCCCGAAGACTATACAGTAACTGTTCATGAACACGTTTTCTTGCATGCCTTTGACTGCCAGAGCTCCTAGCTCGATAATATCTACGCCAAGGCGCTTTGAGATCATTTCAAAGAAACGCCCTGAGGCTCCGGCACAGATCCCTCCCAATGTAAACATGCCAGGAATACCGTCTTCAACCGAGATTGCTTTATTGTCCATCCCTCCTATATCGATAACAGTTGCCGATCCTTTCTGCTTATTTGCAAGATAGACTGCTCCTTTTGAGTTAACCGTGATTTCTTCCTGAATAAGCTGGGCTTTGAAATGGTCTCCTACAAGAAAACGCCCGTATCCTGTAGTGCCAAGAGCCTGGATTTCTTCCCTGGCGACCCCGGCTTCTCTTAAGGCAAGAGAGTATGCCTTTTCTGCGCTCTCAAGAACTTTCGTTGTGGGCACCCAGCCTTTACCTATTATTTTGTTGTCTCTCATAACCACGGCTTTTGTAGTTGTAGACCCCGAATCAATTCCTGCAGTCAGTCCTCTCTGAGTTTCCCTTGTAAGAAGGTGTCTGCGCCTGACAATCGTGGTCAGAGCTTCCAGACGGGTAAGCAGAGTACCTGCACTGGTGCGTTCGGTAAAAGAATAGCTGATTACCGGAATGTTTGAATGCTTATGAATGTACCTTCTAATCTCATTTCGGACAATAGCTCCTTCAGCGCAACGGAAGCATGTGGTAATAAAAACCCCGTCTACTTTTGTTTTGCTTTCAACAATAACCTTTGCCCTTGCCATCATAAGCATGAGATCTCCGCTTGAAACATCGAGTCCAAAGTCCCCAGATATGGATGTACTACTTGTGGATGCAGTATAATATTTCTCCCGTACCAACATAAGCTTCATTTTTCCACTTGCAACATCATATCCGAACATCCTGCCTGTAGCTGCGGATGCACTGCAATAGATTTTTGCGGAGGAAATCTCAGGATAAATGAATTTTGCATTCACCTTGGACGCAGCTTCTTCAAATTCAGGTTGAACCCCTGAATATTCAGAGCCACAGGAGATTAGGGCAATCTTGACAAGTCCAGTTTCTTCTGCACTCATATTATGATCTCCTTTTCTGCCGGATCTTTTTCTTTTATCTATCTTCTCCTTATTTTTTTGTTAGATACTGACTCCAAGAATTCTGCAATTTTATTCACAAAATTACGGGCCTCTTCATAAGATTCAGGGTATTTTATCTGCAGAACCGGAATTTCTTTAGAGCGGATTAAGTATTTAAGTAACTCATTTGCGCGATCACAGCCCAGGCAACCGAAATTAGTCGGTGGATTTTCAACTATAATTGCAGATTCTGCTTCTTCTATAAGAGAGCCCATTAGAGCCATCCTGCCTCTTACTCCAGAGGGTACTTCAACTGCAGCATATCGAAGCCCCAATTTAGGATCTTCAGGGGTGATGTTTATGGGAGGAGAATCTATGCTGACATTTGTGACTTTTTTTCGGACCTGGCTCATCACGACAAGAGGTTTATGCCCAAAGCGATCAACCAGGTCAGATAGAATTAGACTGTTTACAGGATAAATGAAGACCCTTGACAAAAATGCATAATTCAAATTATTCCCAATAACTTTCTCATAATCAGAAACTTCAAGACTGCATTTTTCCTTGCGTTTTTCTTTTGCAAATTCCTTTGCTTCTAGTTTATCAAGTGCAGCTCCTATAGCAGGAAGCATTTTTACTTCTTCCTTTAGGAAGTGGAATCCCGGTCTTGGACCTCCCTTAGTTCCACGACACCTCCTCCGATCTCCTACAGGGAATCCCCTATCTTTTATAAAAATATAGTTTTTGTCCTTCAGCTGCCGGATTTTTTTTACAACTGCCAGTACGTCCTCCTTCGGCCCTGTCATAGAAAGACCAAAACAAGTCTCCTTTACCGTAACCGAAAACTCTGATCTGTAAATCATCATGGTTATATCTGAAGACGCGTTATCCAAATTTATTACAATATATTTTGTAATCTCTTCTTTTGTATCCGTCATCTTCGTCTCTCCTTAGCCTTGGAAGACTTGACTTTAACTTTACAAAAATTCAAGGATCAAAAAGTGATAAGTAAATTTCGTCTTCTATTTTTTGACACATCACGAGTTCGCAATGTCCTAGTACTACAAGCTGGTTACTTGTCTCCTGAGGCGTCATTCCAAAGAGCTTAGAGATCTTGTCGAGTGTAACTCGTCCTTCTGCAGCTATGAATTTGTAGATTTCTTTTTGGAGCTCGGTCAATTCTACAAATTTATTAGAAATTGTCGGGACGAGCCTTCTATCCATTACAGATCTTTTCCTAAAGGGTACTGCTCCAAGATCTCGTAACTTGATTTTTTGGTGCTCTTTTAGGTAACAATCATCACATATTATCCGCCCATTTTCTTTGGTAAATTCATTTCCGGGAATTTCTCTTCCGCAATCTGAACATAATATAAGATAGGAAATACTCGGATCTAGTTCCCTATTACCAAAACTGTTTGTTTTTATCAGACCATGAAACTCCAGATAGCTTACTATTTCATAAACTGTCGACCTGCATAATCCATATTCAGTTTTTGCTTTCTTTATAACGTCTCGAATATGGAAACCACAATCATTATGGGCTTCTTTTATGCAGCCAAGTATCCAGACTTCTTCTTCATCCAACAAAAGTTTCATTAAATCTCCCAAGAAAAAACAATTTTTTATTTCTATATATCTATTTTATCAATCCCATATATATACATTGCGATATCTATTAATATAAAAATATCATCCATTGGGTAATATGCCAATTTTTCTGTAAAATCATAAATCTTAATAAGTTGGTCGTTGGAGAATCCAACATCAAGAGAACTGAATTATGGTTAGTATACAAAATTTGATTCTGAATGTCGAATAAGAAAGAGCG
>DUGT01000114.1:0-3010 GCA_013331275.1 Methanosarcina sp.
CTGAATCTGCTTTTGTCTTATTTATTTTAGATGTCTTCAAAGGCCTATGTCTGGGCTACGATAAAGAGCATGAATATACCAGTCATAGGGTTCACCGCCACCGTTAAGAGCCCTACCTGAAAATTCTGTTGATTATCTTACGTGTTTCGTTACGGGTCAGCTGAAGAAAAGAAAGCATACCAGTGAGATTGAAAAGAAGTTACACTGAAAAAAGAGTTTGAAGGCGCCGGCATTGTTCGATCGATCTGAGGGTACCTCTTCGGGATGAAGCTATTGCGGAAATAAAAATTAGTCACCTATTGAGATGTTACGTTTGTGAGCTATGGCGTTATTTGATCGACTCAGCGGGCCTTCTAAATTATAGATAGAATCAAGTTCATTATATGTTTTTTGGATATATTCTATATATTTAAATTTAAACTATTTTGAAACACAATATTCATTGGTACCTGCCTCTACATTCTCTGAAATCGTAGGTAGTCACGGGCACCATCCAAAATCATTATACATCCTGACATTTTCTCTGGCGCTAATGTATATATTGCCTCACAACGATGCATGTTATAAAAACCATTCTCTCAAAAACATGCCAGTGCATACTACTTTCTGGGTATTGTTAATTAGTTAGTTTAACATATACCCTGAAAATTGTCTCTCCGGACCTTATCCGGAAAAGTACGAATTGGGAGTTGAGAATTATGAAGCAGGAATTCATTGAGAAGTATTATCTGGGTAAAGAAGTTGAAATTGATATCGGGGGAAATACCACATACAGAGGAATTGCTGCCGAATGTAATGACGGGGTCCTCAGCCTTAAGTGGACTATAAAAGAAGAAGGCTACACACATATCGATATCGAGAAAATCGCTGCAATGTGGAGAACACTGAGAAGGTAATAAGAGCAATAAACTAATTCATTGAATTCTTTTTTCTCCTTTTTCTCTTTTTTCTTTTTAAAAGTTTGTTTTAAAACCTGTGGTCCGGTGTTTTTCTACGCCCAAAAAATATATATTCACAAGTTTTTAATTATCGACCATGCCAGTACAGAAAAACTCTTTAAATCCATACTTGGAAGTTGTAACTGGCAGCATAATTTATGGCACTATCGGAGTTTTTCTGGATAAAATTCAGGGTATGTCAACCGGGTCTGTCCTTTTCTCCAGGCTCTTCTTTGGTCTCTGCATTATTTTTATTTATCTGCTGTTCAATCGAGGACTCGGACAGCTTAAACCCCATAAGAAAAAAAGATACCTTCTCCTCCTGGGCCTTTTGAATGCGATAACAGGAATTTGCTATTTTTCCTCCATCCGGTACAGTGGAGTTTCGGTAGCTGTCCTTCTGCTCTATACAGCTCCGGTGTATGTTAGTTTGTTTGCTCCGTCGGTTCTCGGAGAACACAGAAACAGTAACAGTTTTCTACCTCTTTTGCTTGCAACTGCAGGTGTTTTACTGATCGCACGTCCAGGTGAAATTCTTGGACATTCAGGTCCTGAGTTCCAGAAAGGCCTTCTTTTCGGGTTACTGTCAGGTCTGTCATTCGGTGTAAACATAATAACAATCCGGTATCTTAGAAATGATTATTCAGGAATATCCCAAACCTTCTGGCTTACAGGAATAAGCCTTCTCTTTATGCTGCCTTCCGCACTCTCAACACCAATTGCTGTTTTCGTTAAAAACCTTGATATCTTGCTTCTCTTCGGCTTAACTATTACGTTTGCTGCTGTAATTTACCTTCGAGGAATTTCAGGCATCAGGGCTCAGACAGGAAGTATTCTTGCTCTTGTAGAGCCCGTTTCCGGGATTTTCTTTGATGTTACTGTCCTGAAAAACCCGCTCTATATTTCGACTTTTCTTGGGTGCCTTTTTATTCTCACAGCAGCTTATGTAATAAGTAGAAGGGATGGATTAGGCCTGAAATAAAAGAACAGAATGTAGAAGTTTCCTTTTGTAAAGATTTTCTCTTGTAGAAGTTTCCTCTTGTAAAGATCTTCTCTTGTAGAAGTTTCCTTTTAGAGGTCTCCTTTTGTAGAATTCTTGTCTCAAAATAAGAGAAAAGCAACCTAAAACAGAGGTTTTCGTGGGTTCCAGTGTAATTTCTATGTTATGCCAAAAAGATCTTATTTAGAATTCCTTTTTTTACTATAATGGTTCAAAAAGCACAGGAAAAGATCGACAACACAGGTTTGAAAATCAAGAAAGGGAATTTGTGGCAGTTGCCGGACCATTGAACCCATAGGCTGTCCTAAAATTCAAACAATTTCTACAACTGGATGTGAGCAACGTTAACTTTAATTCTAAAAACTACCAAATCACATAAAGAATTTTTATATTTAATATGTTTTTGAGGGTCAGTGGTAAAAATAAGTTACGTTAGTTGTCCAAAGGCTGGTGACTTTTGTAAACCAAAATTAAAGAAAGGGTGCTTTTGATGATTGTCAATGAAACTTTAAAAATCATTAAACAACGCAGAAGTATCAGAAGCTTCAAAGATGAACAGATCAAAGAGGAAGAATTACAGGCTGTACTGGAAGCAGGGCTATACGCTCCTAACGCTGGGGATCAGGCGTGGCATTTTACTGTAATTCAAGACACAGAATTACTGAACAAACTGAATATCGCAGCTAAAGAAACTGCAAAACATCACGATTTGGGACATTTAAATGAATTAGGAACTGATGAGACATTCAATTGTTTGTATGGTGCACCGACACTTGTCATTGTCTCTGGCAATGAGCAGTCACCCATACCTCTTGACGCAGATTGTGCCGCCGCTACTCAGAACTTGCTACTAGCCGCAGAGTCAATTGGACTGGGGTCATGCTGGATTTTCTTCGTTCTATTAGCGTTTTATTCATCACAAGGTTCCGAATTGCGAAAAGAACTAAAAATACCTGAGGGATACAAGCCTTACTATTCGGCTGTATTTGGGTATAAGAAAGATACAGTTGTCTATGTACCTGACAGGAAGCCTGACCTCATAACGTATATCAGGTAATTTTCTGAAGAAAAT
>DUGT01000114.1:3157-4730 GCA_013331275.1 Methanosarcina sp.
GAATCAAAATTTTAGGACACACTTCAGGCAAAAGCACACTGATGCACCTTATAGGGCATGAACACCCCAAATTCTGGAACGCTCCTGATAGACTGTAAAGACGTAACAAATATGTCGGATAAAGAACGTTCTGATATGCGAAATGGAATGCTGGGGTTTTGTCTTCCAGTATCATCACCTGTTCCCGGACTTTACGGCTCTGGAAAATGTACTAATGCCGACTCTTGATTGCAGGAAAAATCAGGTAAGAAGAATAGGAAATTGCCGAAAACCTCCTTAAAGAGGCAGTACTTGAAGACCGGATGGATCAAAAGTTCGGCAACTTTAAGGAAGGCAAAACCAGAGGGTTTCGGTAGTAAGGGCACTTAGCTGTTCTCCTGCAATTGTACTTGGGGATGAACACAGGTAATTTTGATACAAAAACCGGTGACATGATCTACGAGCTTCTCAGGCAGCTGAATAAGGGGTATAGTCAGACATTTATCGTACTTACTCATAAAGATGATATGGCCTTAAAAGCTGATAGAATCATCAGGTTTGTGGACGGAAAAATTACAGATCAGTGAGGATAAAAAGATGGAATATGCAAAAGGAAGGATAGGCAGAGTATTTACCGTAAGGATGGATTATAGAGATGACCTGATTCTGGAACTAATTAAACTTGCTGAACTGGAGAACATCGAATCTGCTGTTTTTGTGCTGTTGGGCGCATTAAAAGAAGCAAAGTTTGTCGTAGGCCCGAAAGAAAGTGTAACCCCTCCGGAACCTGTATGGTTTGGCTTTGATGATGCACATGAGATTCTTGGAATTGGAAACATTTTTTTAATGGACGGAAAGCCTAAGATCCATCTGCATGCAGGCGCAGGCAGAGGAGACAGTGTAAAACTGGGGTGTTTGAGAGGAGAGAGCGAAGTTTTTATGGTAGTTGAGGCTTTTGTCTTCGAACTCGAGGGATTTTCTGCCAGAAGAATTGCAGATGAGGAACAGGGTTTTGCTCCTGTAGTTTTTGAGCAGGTTTCGGATCTGAAATGATATTCTGATAAAACGAGAATTATATTCAGGTCTCAAAAGTTTGGGTATGAAGATGATAATTAAAAGTATAATTTTACAAAATTATCTGGCAGTCTTCCTCAAACTTAATTTTTAAATGTCGTCTCCAGTTCTCGAAGCCTTTTCAATGCAATCATTTTTTCGTTGTTATCTTTTAAAAATTCGTCTTCAAGGGTTGTTACAATCTGCGGGAATGGCAAAGTTAACTGGTAGTACTTTACAGGTCTGCCTTTTCCTTTATTCTTTTTTTCAGACCTTTCTTCGACCCAGCCTCTTTCACGCAGGGGGCGCATGGCTACGCTTACTTCAGGTTGTCTAAGCCCTGATACAAGTTCAATATTAAGGGATCTGAGCTCATTGCAGTCTTTTAGACATACGATCGCGGTTGCCTCTGTCCTCGGGAGTCCCAGGCTCTGGAGCATGTCAATTATTGAATACTCTTTTTCGGTTAAATTAACTGGAGAATCGTCGGTCATCGAATGTGAATAATACTTTCAGGTTTATATATTTTATGTAGATAAAA
>DUGT01000114.1:4848-5390 GCA_013331275.1 Methanosarcina sp.
TATATTTTATGTAGATAAAATTGTTTTTTTAAATAAACTGAGTATTGTTAAGGAGTAAAACAGCTATCACACCCTGTTAATAGTTTTTTTTGAAAGTTTGGGTATAAATACTAGTATTGACAAGTCCCCGGAAAAAAACCGATTTTGTAAAAACAGGTTTTGTAATTCTGACCAAAACCTTTAAAGCTAGTGTATGCAGGAAAATGGACAGTTCTGAAATTCTGGAAGCCTGAGTTAAGGGTTACAAAACAAGAAAGTCTCTTGCAAACGCTTGAAGTGTAATACAATACTCCTGAACTCATATAGTTAAGGATGCAGATACTTGAGGCAAAAGTGTTTCGGGATTCGGGAACTTAATATATAGTCTTCATTTGTTAATAGGGTTTCTTATGAGATAATAGCGTAAAACTTAATTAAAATTATTTCCGTTAACCGAATAAAGAATTAAATACAATTCGGACATCTAACGGTTAAGTTAAGATTAGGTCTCGAATCAAAGTTAAACTTCATAATTGGTGGTAAGCTTCAAAATTAAGGTTAAG
>DUGT01000199.1 GCA_013331275.1 Methanosarcina sp.
AATATTTTATAAATTGCATAATATTTTATAAAATTAATTAAATTATATTTCGTTTAAAAGTATTTTGATATGACTTCTTTAATATAATTTATGATTTTACTGGTGCTGGAGTTGGAGAAAAATTGGGGTATTATCTATCAATATTCTATCCAATAAAAGAATCTCGGAGGTTATTGATATTTCTTCGAACCATTAGCTTGGGAGAGCATATATTTCGAAGACTGTATTGTAGGATACAGTAGATAAACCACCTCCGGTTTTCTTCTTACGTCATATACTTTGAAGATTATTTCCCAAGATTAATTCTGACCTGTTTTCCTTCACTTCTGGTCGCTGGCAGCTTCTTATTTGTTTTCCTTGTAGAATTAACTGTATGTAGGACTAATATTTATCAGGCGGGATTTTCTGGCTTGCCGTTCGTGACCTTGCTCACCCTATATGCCCAAACCAGATGCCCGCCTGCCTCTTCTGTAATTGGATTAGAATGTAGTTAGTTGTTTTAGGAAAAGCAATGAATTTGTAGGAGTCTTAGCTGTTTTTACAGTAAATTATAGCAACAAACACCAAAGAGCTGCTTGTAGTTCGTGTATCTAGCAAGTACCAAAGACTTCAAGCGAGTACTAAAGACTTAAGCAGGTACTAAAGACTTAAGCAAGATCAAAGACTTCAAGCAGTTATTAAAGGCTTAAGCAAGTTACCAAAGCCTTCAGGAAACAAGTCTGAAAAGGTGAGAAAATCGATATTCTTAATCTATAAGAAGAATAGCCTCATATATGGTATGCCTAATAAGCCTGTATTCTTAAAGTCAGGAGTGAGAATCGAACTCACATAATTCCGGGTTGCAGCCGGAAGCATAGCCACTCTGCCATCCTGACATATATCCGGTTTAGATACATTAACATTAATGGATCCTGTTAAAATATCAAATATAATAATTAATAGTTGTTTATAATTATATTTATATCTTATAAATATCCTGACGTGTTAAAAATAGTGTGCAACTCAGTATTGTGGCAAGTAAAACAGAATAGTAGATAAAATAATCGGGTTATTTTCAGCTAAAATATTTTTTTGCCCAAAAATATTACAGTAGTTATCATCTTCAATCTGTACCTTAAGACCTTTACACTTATTCTAGCCTTGCTGCACTCGTACAAAATATATAGGGTCCTTCCAAATTAATGCTAAAACTGAGGGTATACACTACTTATTTTGGACAATAGATATGCATTTAGAATTTCCCTTATTTAGGTAAGTCCTAAAATCAATTTTCCAGAATCCAATTGTAAAAAGGGATTGAATTTTAAGATAATCTCTTAGAGCAACAGGACTTTTCGAACAAGGATTTTTCGAACAGGTTCATCCTTCCAATAGTGCTCATTTACTACCTGTCTTTTTGCACTGAATGAAAGTATTTATCCTCTTTGCCCTTTTTTCGAGGGACAGGATTGCATCTTCTCTGTTAGAGGTGCACGAAAAAAGGGAGGTAAGAGCCACATCAGGCTCTACACTCGTTCCCTGGGAAGGAATATCTGCGCCCTTTTCATCGAGAATGACTTCCAAAACCTGTCTGTCTATAAAAAGTTCTCGATCCGAATAGATAATTCCTCTTGCAGCAAAGCAATCTGCTTTGGGTTTGGAAGGAAGTTCCCCTTTGAAGCAGCCAACATGGGCTTCAAAAAGGTTAATATTCATAGCCTTTTCGATAGTATCAAGACTTCCCTGAAACCTCGGGTTTATTTCAAGTACTACAGGACCAGTTTCCGTAACCAGAAAGTCCACCCCATTTGAACCCAGTAGCTTAAAATCAAGTACCAGTTCTTCAGCAAGAGCTTCCATTTCCTCAGCCTGCTCATTCCTGAAAGGAGTTATGTTCCCACAATAAGCAAATGGAAGTCTTGAGAGCCAGGGTATCCCTATTAACTGTTCATTAACTGCTACTGAGAGGGCTTCTTTTTTGGTAGAAAGTAAAGAGACGCTTGAAGGAATACCTTCCAGAAAATCCTGTATAACAACTGTCTCTGCCATGAATTCCAGATCCAGCTCTCTATTATCTAGACTGCACAAGTTTTCAAAGATAGACAAGAGTTCCTGTTTGTTTCTAGCAATCCTACTAAAGAATCCTCCTAAACTAAAGGCAGGTTTGACAATTATCGGGTACTCGATAGCATCTATTTCATCCGGAAAATAGTTTCCAGGATGTGGGATCTCAAGGGCTTCAAGTCTTTTTGAGAGATACTTTTTGTTAGAAGCTTTTTGTCTGTTATCCGGACTGCTGGCAAGTACATTGCGTGAAAAACAGTCATAATCAAACATCTCCACTCCCGAACCCAGGACAATGGCATCAAATTCCAGCCCAAAGGCAACCATTTGAGCCTTTGTCTTAGAAACATCCAGCTCAATCAGTTTTGGCCCAGCCTTGTGCTCCAGAAGAGCTGAAGAATATGCGCATTTCTGCAGGTCAAAGTAACGAAAGGCATCGATAGAACATACATTATAACCAGCTCTTCGAGCAGAACAGACAATGTTCCGGTTATTGTATCCGATTACGAGTATATTTTGCATGTTCCCACTGTTTATTTCATTAATATCATCAATTAAATTCTGATACTGCTGGTGTTTTCGGCTTAGAGCTTATCAGAAAAGTCAATAATTAGATGGTATTAAAGTTACCATAGGTTATTTTTTGAATATGTTAGGAGTTATGCATTCACAATGTAAAATCAAATAGCATAAACATCATATTTAAAATTCTAACTTTTGCAAAGTTGTTAATTTAATGTTATTGGTTTTGAACTCCGGATGCTTAAGTTCTTTATGTGTTCCGATTTTGTAACGCCTAATAATTTTTCTAACAGGTTCTTAGAGGGTGCCTTAAAATTCAAAAAATTACTCAATTAAGATAATGGGAATGTTAAGTTAA
>DUGT01000069.1:0-2663 GCA_013331275.1 Methanosarcina sp.
GGCGCCCCGTAACTCTTGTAGTAGTCCACAGTATACCCATGATCAAGAGCAATGAAGTTATTTTCATCATCTTCCCCGAGAGCTGGGAGTGCAGTCACTGATACTACTAATAGAATTAACGCAAACGTAGTGAATTTTTTAATCATGTTTTGCCTTAATTTTATTATGGGCACTTTTATCATATCTCGGCCCCCTGAATTTGTTTTTTTGTCTCTGTCTGTTTTTCTGCTGTCCTGGCTCCTTTTCTTTTATCGCGCCAGGTATCAAGAGTAATGATAAGAGGGGGAAAGACTACAAAGGTTGCCAGGAGAGCCAGTAAGACATCAATAACCGTAACCATACCAAAATCTGAAATCATCGGGAAAGGAGATGCCATCAGGGCCATGAACCCGAATACCGTTGTAGCTCCTGAAGCGACAATTGCACTTCCTATTTTGGAACTGGTCATCTGGATAGCCTCTAAAGGACTTGCCCCTTTATCTTTTTCTTCAAAGTAACGTTCCATCATGAGGATAGCATATTCGGACCCGACTCCAAGTATCAGAGCTCCCAGGGTTGCTGTGAGAGGAGTATAGCTGATATTAAGAGAGCTCATGACTCCCCCTGACCAGCCAATGACTATTAACATTGGGATTATAGGAACCAGAGCTTTCACCCAGTCTCTGTATACAATAAGAAGCCCTCCGAGCACGAGAATCAGGCCAAGGAAAGTCATTGCTATTCTTCCACTGGTAAGAGCAGTAATAACTTCTATAAAGACGACCGAATTTCCGGTAATCGTGATGGAGGTACCTGGCGGAGCAGGCATCCACTGCATATCCTGCTTGACAATATTCGAGAGCTCTTCAATACCTGTTACCTTTATGTCCGCAACCGCATTCCCTATATTGAAATTAAGGAGAAGCATGTTCTTCCCGTACATATAGCGGTCTTTCTGTGAGTCAGGAATTTCTGAGTAAATATTTTCTATCTCTTGACTAGTGTCAGGGATTACTCCCCCATTATTTTCCTTTACGAGATCTACAATGCTCGAAGCACTGTAAATGTGACTATTGGATGCTACTTCATGTTTAGAAAACTGGTCAATCCACTTAAGAACGTCTGGATTAGTTGTATCCTCAACCTTGATGATGAGGTTTAGTTCATCGCTTCCGCCCATGATATCCCCCATGTGTCTGAGATCCACAAGTGAAGGCATGTCCTGAGGCACAAAGTTTTGAACATCAGTCTCAATAGGTACGGACTGATCCAGATAAAGGCCGCCAAAGCAGAGCAAACACGCGATGCCCAGTACGACAACATCATATTTGATAGTTAGATTTGTAGTTTTCCGGAGAATTCTCCCTATCAGGCGATCACTTTCATCTCCTTCCTCAGACTTTTTCTTCTTTTCCGAGTTTGAAGGTCTTATCTTACTTGTTACTTTCCTCAGAGGATTTTTATCCGAGTATTCGTCAAATAAAGAAATCGTTATAACCCCTACGAAGATGGAGGCGAAGTAACACATTAAAATGCCTATCATGAGCAATTTTCCAAAATCCTGGATCATTGGCACAGTAGATGTAAACAGGGAGAAAAATCCAAGGGCTGTCATTGCCAGAGCTATGAGGACTGCGGGCCCGGTATGTTTTACGGTTTCTATAACTGCTGTTGTTTTATTCCCCTTTTCCTGCAATTCTTCTTCGAGTCGGTTATGGAACTGAATGGCATAGTCAATCCCTACACCTATAAGGATCGGGAATGCAGACATCGAAACCATGGACATGGGAATCCCTAAATAACCCATAGCTCCGAAAGTGTAAACAATACCGAGAAGAACTACCGGCAAGGGAAGAAGGCACCAGCGGACGTGCCTGAAAACGAGAAGCAGTACAATAACCATGAAAACAGCTGAAAGACCCAGAAGTATTCCCATGCTGGAGTTCATCTCATTATTCATGGAAATGCTGAACGCTGGATCGCCAGTAACAATAATATTATAAGAAGGTGGAAAATCCGCCAGCTTAACGGCTTCTTCAGTGGCAGTAAGGATATCTTCCTGATCTTTGTCACTAGCTGAACCTGCCATGACTACCGAAATCAGCATATGGGTATCGTCAGGAATAATCTGGCCAAAAATATCAGGGCTTCCGTCTATAATGGCTTTTACTTCTTCATCGGTATCCGGGAGTTCAGATTTCCCTGTCGTCTGGTAATTGACCATTTTGATTAGTGAAGCAGGGCTTGTGGTTTCAATTACCCCGTCTGTTGCCTGGACCTGATGTTCTAACCTGTCTACGGATTTCATCACGTCAGCACTTTTTACATCGTTGCCCTCTACCATTACCACAATAGATTGTGTCTGGAAAATTTTTTGATAAAGGTGATCATAATCCTGGTAGAGAGGAGAGTCTTTTCCGACAAAAGTTTCTGTTCCTGATTTCATCTCAATAAGCTGTGCTCCCTGCGTTGCTATAATTATACACAGTAAAGCTATCAGGAGTACGGAAAAACGGTTATTCTGAATAAAAAATCCCAGTTTTTCAAAAGTATTTTTAATAGTAGATTCCCCTCATAGTTTTTAATATGAAATGCAATTTAAGGAACTTGGTGCATGTCTTGAACTTGCCTTTTCTCTCTGGGTTGAAGGCTCATTATCTAATATTTGCACACATTTTGTACTT
>DUGT01000069.1:2788-35791 GCA_013331275.1 Methanosarcina sp.
TTTGCACACATTTTGTACTTGCATACATTTTATGTTTGCATACATTTTAATGATACTCACCTTTATTCTCTATGAGTTCAAGGTTCATTGCCAAAAGTTGCATAATTTATAATGAAGCTTGCCTTTTTTCACTTAGCTGGAGATTTAGTATCTAAGATTTGTATAAGTATTAAGAGATACATTATTTTACGGCAAATTTCCAGTAACTTAGATCTTTTGACGTATACAAACAGAAAAGATTTAAGTCTATTGTTACATTAGGGGTAACAGATGGTCTTACAAATTGATCCTCAGTTAATTCGCAACCTTGAAAAGCTAGGGCTAACCGAAAATGAGGCAAAAGCATATATCGGGCTCGTCAGTTTGAGAGAAGCTACAGCACGTGAAATCCATGAACTTACAAATGTTCCGAGAGCCAAAATATATGAAATTCTTAAAGTGCTTGCGAAAAAGGGATATCTGGAAGTGAGACAGGGATCTCCAACTTATTTCCGAGCAGTTGATCCAAAAAAGGTAATCGGAGAAATAAAATATGAATTTATAAACTGTGCAATTGAGACGCTTGGTCAGCTTAACGAATTGAGTTATGAACTTCCAAAAACTTCTCCTGTATGGTACATCCAGAGTGATTGGGGAATAAAGAACCGAATACGTGAAATCATGGCTGGAGTAAAAGAAGAATTGATCATTTTCTCGACCAGCCCTGAATTTCTGCAGGAGTTTGAGCCGGATATAAAAAAACTGGAAAGAACCTGTAATCTAATTTTTATCGTTGATGAACTAGAGAAGTTCAGGTCACTTTCTTTTGAGTTCAAAGAAACCAATAAAGAATTTGCGGATTTCATGGATAACATTATAATTGACGGCATCCAGTATAAAGAAGAATTTTTCATGATTGCCGATGGAAAAGAATCAATAGGTGTTCATAGTGCGGGGAACAAAAGAGAAGCAGTAATAATAAAACTGCCTATTGTCTCTTATATGCAGAAAATGATCTATGAAAGAGTGCTTGAACCAGGTTTCATCAAAAAGACGAAGCAACTAATGTCTTGACAACTTAATTGTTGAGCGTGACCTTGGCAGCTTCTCGTCATAATACAATGATTTTAAGCTTAATACAATGATTTTAAGCTTATCAGATTGTCAATGACTAAGTTTTCGTGATACTAGCCTGCAGGCAAGGGTTCTTCAGTTTTTCTCAAATCCACTTAATGCTTTTATGAATGCTATATAAAGCAGAAGTGTACTAACTTTTTAGGGTTATTTTTCTCTTTGAAGATAGAATAAACTCTCTTTTGAGCACCATGAATATAATTGAAAAACAGTTCTTCTATAAATATAACTATTTTATAAATATAATTGTGGAAATTGTGGAATAATCTGTCTATAAGTTTTCTCATTAAACTCAGTTACGGAAATCCACAGGTGTTTGAAATGAACCGGGTAAAAATTGGAAAAGTTACTATTGAGTGGCTAGGCCATTCCGGCTTTTTATTTGAAGGAGATGAAAAGAAAATCTATATCGACCCTTATGACCTTAGTGAAGAGCCGGACTTTGAAGATAAAGCTGATATCCTATTAATCACCCATGAGCACTCTGATCACTGTAGTCCCGAAGATATAAGAAAGGTCAGGCGGTCGGACTCAACCACCCTGATCCCTGAAAATTTATCCCTTCAATTCAAGGGAGACGCAAGGCGGATTGCTGAAGGAGATGTGCTGGCCGACGGGCTTGAAATCAAGGGAACCAGAATTGAAGTAGTTCCGGCTTATAATCTCGATAAACCTTATCATCCCCGTGGACTGGGAGTGGGATATATAGTAGAACTTGGAGGGATCAGAGTCTACCATGCAGGAGACTGCGATTTTATCCCTGAGATGAAAAATATAAATGCCGATGTCGCCCTTTTGCCTATTGGGGGCACGTACACAATGGATGAGGAGGAGGCAGCAAATGCGGCTGCAGCTATTTCCCCAAAATACGTAATTCCGATGCACTACGGGAAGCCAGACATAACAGATGGTGATCCCGAAAAGTTTAAAGCTCTTGTACACAGCAAGAACCCTGAGATCAATGTTATTATTCTTAATTCCCGATTTTGATTTTTAAAGAAACTTAAAAACCAGGTCTGGAACGAAAACGCAGGATCAGTTTATCCATGTCCAGAATAGCAAGAAAGCAGCAGAAAAACCTGATTCAGGTAATTGCAACCCAGCGCATGTGGCGACTTTTTGAGCTTGCAAAAAGCGAGCATGCAGAACACCCTGACCGCAGCGAGCGTTACGTGCAGCTTATAAGGAACATTTCTATGAGAAACAGGATGAGTGTTCCAAGAGAAATAAAAAGCAGAATTTGCAAACACTGCTATACTTTTCTCGTGCCCGGAAAAAATGCTCGTTACAGGCTGAAGGAAGGATATATCGTTATCTCTTGCCAGCGCTGCGGAAAAGAAATGAGATATCCTTACAAAAAATTAAAATAAAGGTCACATGGACTTATAACAGCTACCTGAAGTCCAAAAGTAAAATTTTCAAGATGTATGTGACTTTTTAGTTTTTTAGGAGTTAGAAGTCCTCCATTTTCTTATTAAGCTCTTCTCTATTAACTCCTGTTGGAAAGCAATATTAACCTTTAGGTTTTGGCAGAACTCTCCGGACCTCGCATCTTCTTTATGGCTAAAGCTATCTGTTTTGCAATAACTGTTTTCGGACCATTATCATCCACGAGCACTCTCCCGCTTATTTCCCACCAGGATTTGGGATAGGCTTTTTCAGGCTCTACTTCGGGATTCAGGCCGAGTTGTCGGGCTGCTTCTTTAATCTCATTAAGCTGCGGTTCCCTTATCGCGTTTTTCCTGGAGATAATTCTGCCGCTGCTCCTTGATTTTGTCTGGTCGAGATATACTGGCCAGATTACAAGTTTTCCCCTATCTCTCATCATCATGGTTATCTTCGTCCTAAATTGCTTTCATGAAATTTAAAACTGCCCCGGAGACTTCTACGAACCAGGACTTTTTCCTGTATATGAAAAATTTTATTATATTGAAACTATAACCTGTAATTATTTATCTTTCCCGGACAAACCCTTCACGGTGTTAATATGATTCCGTCATTTTCAATTGATGAAAAGGTAAGAGCATATATAAGAAAGAGCGGGCAGGATTTCAGGGTCTGCACCTCTCCTGAGGGCCCTGTGCTTCTTCCAATCGGTACAGCCAAGCCCAAGCCGTCAGACCTTAAAATCCTGATTGGCAGCAATATTCTTTATGTTTCCAAGCTTCAAGCAAAGTATATAAAGAAAGTTGAGTGGGCTATGGTGGAAAGGTTTCTGAACCAACAAAGTTAATGATAGACAGATTCAAACTTTCAGAACGTGAAACTTAGTAATATAGTTAAGGCATAAAAGTAAGTGTAAAGACGATAGGTTGAGGGCCTATTTTCGTAGGAATTAGTGAATTCGAACGTACAATCGACAACCTTGATTGCTATCCCTTTGATACTCTTGGCGAGCGAGGCAGAACGTACCAGCTTTTGGGATAAAACGAATCTGGTTATCAGTGAATTGAATGAGGCTCTAGCGACGTGAATTTGGGATTATCCAGTTTATTAATCCAGTTTATGCATCAATATCTAAGGGCCTTAACTTATAAAATTTCTACAATTATTTCTTGCTGCAATTATGTTTAGTTTTTTATCAAGTATAATGTCCTGGTCAATAAATGAGTAATGTCCCCACATATACTCACTTTTGAAAGATAATCTTACTATTGTGGCGTTAGATAAATCCATCTGTGTAATGTCCCTATTCTCTTCAGAACGAAGTTCGTAGGTTTGATTCTTTAAGATTGCTGTTTTATCAAACTTTTTTGACGTATGGATTAGTTCCTTTCCAGCATCATCAACGACAATGAAACTGTTTACAGGAAATCCAGTATCATCAACAGTACTGAAATTATTTACAAAAGTTATGTTCCTTTCAGGTATGACCTTTAATGCATAGACAATACTTATCCTGGGTTTGTTATCTCGGAACGCCTTTTCCATGTCTTCGAAATCAGCTCTGTTAAAGAATTCAAATATATTTCTGTTTACCCAGTTGGGCCATATGTACGGAAACTCCTCAAGGTCAGGTTTAAAAGAGTTATCATCAGCAGAACCATTGTTATAAGGCGGTATGCCAAAAATTACCGAGTAATCATAACTTTCTGCTAGTTTCAGAGCTTCAATACTTCTTTCGAAAGAGGTTGAGGAAACAGGAGTTTCATTATATATTAGTAAAAATGATTCATTGTACAGCGAAGTAACCTGAAAAATAATAGACCCGTTTATAGTTTGTCCGGGAGATATAGTTGTATCTTTAATTTTAGTTTCTTTTTCAAGATCTGATAATACATCCAGCAGATCTGAATCTTGTGATAGCATATCCAGATCCGAGTCCAGATTTTCAGGTTCAGTTTTGACGTTAAATATATTATCCCCAGTGTGTAAGTTAAGATCACTTAGCCTGAAATCGAGATTCTTTGAACCATTATTCTTTATTGAAAGTCCATATACAGCGTAATACCTTCCTGTTATATCATGTCCAGCTTTATTCCCATAGTTGCCTTCATCAGCTTTGAATATACATAACTTACTATTTTTCTCTTTAACTTTTAATTGGATGTTATCGGGGGTTATCAGGACCGTATTATTATCGTCTGCAAGCTTTAACTCTAAAGAGTTTGTGGGAGTAAAAACACGAATAGTATCATTGTCAGCGGCTTTAATGATCTTCGCAGTACTTACCCAGCCAATTCCCAGACTATTTCGGAGGTAATCTCTGAGTCTAGAACCTTCGCTACCAGGGACGTTATCCCAACTAAAAATATAATTTTCTATGTTTTCTGAATTATCATGCATATAAACGCTTGAAAAGGATGTTACTTCAATTTCAGGAACATTTCCTTCTTTAGACGACAGGGCTGCTGATGATTGATTTGCTGATTCTTTTTGTAGAAGCTCAGCTGATTGATTAACTGGTTCAGTTGATTGATTAACTGGTTCAGTTGATTGATTAATCTGTTCATCGGATCGACTAACCTTACTTCCCTCAATGCATCCGCTGAGAATAATGAAGATTACCAGAATAGTTATTACGAATTTAGGCGTTAATCCTCAACCCCAATCTGTCATTAACTGTTAGCAAATAACTAAACCTGATTGTGTAATCATTGACTCAGTATCCTGTTTTTGTGGCAAAGAGAATCCAGTTTATGCATCAATTACTAAGAGGCTCAACTTATTAAGTTATTAGAGCAGTTTCTTGCCGCAATTATATTCAGTTTTTTATCCATTATAACATCCTGATTAACAGATGTTATACGTCCCCATTCATAATAACTCGTGAAATGAATCTTTACTATTGTGGCATTAGAGAAATTAACCTGCTGAGCTTCCCCATTTTCTCCGGAAAGGAGTTCATAGGTTTGATTCTTTAAAATTACTATTTTATCACTATTTGATGCGTTAGTTAGCTCTTTCCCGGTATCATCTATAACAATAAAGTTGTTTTGAGAAATTTTAGATTTTTTAGAAGTTATAGTTATGTTCCTTTCAGGTATAACCTTTAACACGTAGACGACTTTTGTCTGCGGTATATATTCCAAAGATAAGTTTTCCATTTCTTCGTGATCGGCCCTGTCAAAGAATTCAAATATACTTCTGTTTACCCAGTTAGCCCATATGTACGGATAATCCTCAAGGTTAGGTTTAAAAGAGTTATCGTCAGAGGAACCACTATTATAAGGCGGTATGCCAAAAATTCCCGAGTAATTGTAACGTTCCGCCATTTTCAGAGCTTCAATACTTTTTTCGAAAGATGCTAAGGGAACAGGAGTTTCATTATACATCAGCAGGAATGATTTGTTATATAGAGAATTAACCTGAAAAACAACAGATCCATTTATAGTCTGCCTGGGAGATAGAGTTGTATCTTCAACTTTAGTTTCATTTTCAATATCTTGTGGGACATTTAAACAGGACGAAAATAGATCCTCAGGTTCAATTGCGGTATTAAATACATGGCCTCCGTCACGCAGATAAAGTTCATTCAATTTAAAATCGAGGTAATTTGAACCGTTATTCTTTATTGAAAGCCCATATACAGCATAATACCTTTCTGTTATATTATATACGGGCGTTTTCTTATTATAGTCAGTTTCAACTTGATATATTTGAAGACTATTATTTTTCTTCTTTACTTTTAATTGGATTTGATTTGGGGTTATTAGAACTGTATTTTTATCATCCGAAAGCTCAAACTCTAAAGAATTTATGGGCGTAAAAACACGGATAGTATTATTGCCATCGGTTTTAATGATCTTCGCAGTATTTACCCAGTCAACTCCCAGATCATTCCCGAGATAATAGCGAAGTTTAGAATCTTCGTGACCTGGGACATTATCCCAACTAAAAATATAATTATACTTTTCTACGTTTGCTAAATTATCATGCATATAAACGCTTGAAAAGGATGTTACTTCAATTTCAGGAATATTTTTTTCTCTGGATGACAGAGCTGCTGCTGATTGATTTTCCGGCGTTATATTTACTGACCCTTGATATGCTGACTCATTTAGTTGAATGACATTATTTTCTTCAACGCATCCACTAAAAATAGTAAAGAGTATCAGAATAAGGATTAAAGTTCGCAATCCCAGTCATCCCCGGTTAATTCCGATAAGCTTTGTATAATTCCTCTAAGAGAGAATAGCTTTCATGAATTTAAAATGAACGAAATAGTATATTTTTTCTTGTTTATTTCAGCTTTATCGAAGCTATTTTAGATATGTTTTCTACAGAGCCTGAGTTATTACATTGGGATTGTTGAAAGGGTATGAATACCCCCTTCCTTTACCCTTTTTTAAATTTCAAGTTATGATTTTAAGACAATGATATCTTGCTACAACTAGATTCATTTTTTCATCCAGTATAAGATCCTGATCAATGATTGGTACACGCTTCGCTAGTAGCCATCCATAGTCGTTAAAATATGAAATATTTATTACTGTTGCATTAGAGAAATTCATCTGTGGAATATTCGTATTTTTGGAATAGCGTTTATAGGTTTTATTGTTTAATATTGCTATTTTATCAATCCTGGATGTGTTAATTAGTTCCTCTCCAGTATCGTCAACGACAATGAAATAGTTGTTTTGGTAAGATGATGTTGTGTCTCTTTCAAGTATTGACGTTATGTTCCTTTCGGGTATGACCTTTAATGCATAGATAACTTCTGTATGGGGGATATCAGTACTATAGGAACTGGGTGTTAGAAGTCCCTCTGAATCAGCCTTATTAAAAAACTCAAATACACTTCGGTTTACCCAATTGGGCCATATATACGGGTACTCTTTAAGGTCAGGCTCAAAAGAAGAGTTATCATAAAAATCTGTATAAGGTGGCATGCCAAAAACTGCCGAGTAATCGTAATATTCTACGGCTCTCAGAACTTTTATGCATTTTTCAAAAGATGCTGAAGAAATAGGAGTGTCATTATACATCAGTAAAAACGATTCATTATACAATGAATTAACCTGAAAAATGACATACCCACGTATAGTTTGTCCAGGAAAAAGAATTGCATCTTCAATTTTAGTTTCGGTTTCAAGAACTGACAATACCTCATTATTACTAGAATATTGGCTTTCAGGTTCATTTGTGGTATTAAATATCTGATTCCCGTCAAGTACATGGAGTTCATTTAATTTAAAATTGAGGTTACTTGAACCATTATTCTTTATTGACAGACCATATACCGCGTAATAATATTCAGTGATGTCGGATATGGGTTCGTATTCAAGCCTGCAGACACGAATCTTACCGTTTTCTTTTTTGATTTTTTTCGAATCATAATAAGAATCGGAGCCAATGGTTGTTAGAATCTTACTTTTATTGTCTTCAAGCGTAAATTCCAGCGAATTTTCGGATGTAAACACACGAATAGTCTCATTATCATTGATTTTGACAATCTGTGCATTATCTGCCCAATCAATACCCATATCATTCTTGAGATAATTTATGAAGCTCGGACTTTCGTTCCCAGGAACGTCATCCCAGCTAAAAAGATATTCATACACTTTTTCTGTATTATCATGCATATAAATGCTTGAAAAGGATGTAACTTCGATTTCAGGTATATTTTCCTCTTCTGGGGACAGGTTTGTAGATGATATATTTCCTGATGCCGCATTTACTGACCCTTGATATGCTGACTCATTTGATTGTGTGACATTATTTTCTCCAACGCATCCGCTAAAAATAGTAAAGAGTGTCAGAATAAGGATTAAAACTCGCAATTCCAATCATCCCCGGTTAATTCCGATTGGCTTCGTAGAATTCCTCTAAGAGAATAAGAGTCTTCATGAATTTAAAATGAACGAAATAATGTATTATTCTTGTTTATTTTAGCTTATTGAAGCTATTTTAGACAGGTTTTCTATAGAATCCGGAATATTACAAGGGGATAAGGAGAAGCATGAATACCCGCCCTTTACTACTTCCAAAATTTTAAACATTGAAACTTCCACCATGATGTTTGGCTGCAACTATATTCAGCTTATCGTCCAGTATAAGATCCTGATAAATAAATGACTTCCCAGACCCGAAGTGTAGATGTGAAATACTTACTATTGTAGCATTAGAAAAACTCATTCGTGAATTTAGAAATACTAATTGAGTACCATAACTGGATGTTTCCGTAATCAGTTCTTCTCCAGCATCATCAACACAAAGGGTATTTAAGGGTACATTTGAGAGATGAGTTTTTGAAGACATTGTTTCTTTGTTCCCTAGCATTGTAATATTCCTTTCAGGTGTGACCTTTAATACATAGTCGAGATATATGGAGGGTGCATTATTGGAAGGATAATTTAGCAGAAAATCTGAACTGGCCTTATCAAGAGACTCGAATACACTTCTATTTACCCAGTTAAGATAATAATGGTCCTCGTAAAGTGGTATTCCAAAAATTTCAGAGTAATTGCAACTTTCTGCTGTTCTCAGAGCTTTAATGCTGTTTTCAAAAGAGGTTGAAGGAACAAGAGTTTCCTGATACATCAGCAAGAATGATTCATTATACAAAGAATCAACCTGAAAAGTAACAGATCCGCTTATAGTTTGTCCTGGAAATAGAGTTGCATCTTTAATCTTAGTTTCACTTTCGAGATCTGACAGTATCTTGTTTCCATCCGAGTATGGACTCTCAGGTTTAATTGTGGTATTAAATATCTGATTTCCGTCACGTAGGTGAAGGTCATTTAACTTGAAATCGAGGTTGTTTGGTCCATTATTTGTTATTGAAAGGTTATATACTGCATAATATTTTTCTGTGATATTAGATCCATCTTCGTATTCAAAAGACCTGTATACACAAATTTTACCGTTTTCATTTTCTATTTTTTCAGAGTACCAAGGAACGTAATTAATGGCTACTAGAATCTCAGTTTTATTGTTTATAAGAGTAAATTTCAGCGAATTTTTTGGTGTAAATACACGAATAGTTTCATTATCATTGGTTTTAACAATCTGTGCATTATCTGCCCAATCAATATCCAGATCATTCTTGATGTAACTTATAAGTCTCTGGCTTTCGTTTCCAGGAACATTATCCCAGCTAAAAATATATCCCTCTACTTTTTCTAAATTAGTATGTATATGAATGCTTGAAAAGGATGTTACTTCGATTTCAGGGATATTTTCTGCTTCGTGGGACAGGTTTGTAGACGATATATTTTCTGGTGCCGCATTTACTGACCCTTGATATGCTGACTCATTTGATTGAGTGACATTATTCTCTTCAATACATCCACTAAAAATAATAAAGATTGTCAGAATAAGTATTAAAACTCGCAATCCCAATCATTCCCGGTTAATTCCAATTGGCTTCGTAGAATTCCTTTAAGAGAATAAGAGTCTTCATGAATTTAAAATGAACTAAAGTGCATTTTTTTCTTATACTTCATCTTCTTTAATCTATTGTATACAGTTTTTCTACAGAATCCGGACTATTACAAGGGATCGAAGAGAGACATAAATACCCCTTCCTTCACTGTTTTTTAACACTTCAAGACATAGCTTGTACGCGACGCAATTTTGCTACAACTATGTTCATTTTATCATCCAGTATTAGATCCTGATCCACAAGTGAAAAACGTGCCCGATTATAGTCGTTAAAATATGAAATCCTTACTATTATGGCATTAGAGAAATTCATCTGTGGAATGTCACTCTCATCTGAATAGAGTTTATAGGTTTGGTTGTTTAAAATTGCTATTTTGCCAATCAAGGATGTGTTAATTAGTTCCTCCTCGGTATCATCAACGACAATGAAATAATTTTCTTGGTAAGATGACGTTGTGTCTTTTTCAAGTATTGACGTTATGTTCCTTTCAGGTATGACCTTTAATGCATAGATAGCCTCTGTCTGAGGTATGTCCTCTAGGGATGACTTTGCCAGATTCTTGGAATCAGCCTTATTTAAAAACTCAAATACGCTTCTGTTTACCCAGTTGGGCCATATGTACGGATACTCCTCAAGGTCAGGTTCAAAAGAATTATTACTGTATACAGTATTAAAAGGCGGTATTCCAAAGGTTATTGAGTAATTGTATCGTTCCGCTGTCCTCAGAGCTTCAATGCTTTTTTCAAAAGATGCTGAGGTAATCGAAGTTTCATTATACATCAGTAGGAAAGATTCATTATACGGAGAATTAACCTGAAAAATAAAAGATCCATTTATAGTTTGTCCGGGAGATAGAGTTGTATCGTCAATTTTAGTTTCTTTTTTGGAGGTAGAAAGCACTTCAAGATATGGTCTTTTTTCATAAAGACTGTAAGGATCAAAAATTGTAGTATTAAATATCTGATCCCCATCACGTATATGAAGTTCACTTAATTTAAAATCGAGATTTTTTGAACCATTATTCTTTATTGCAAGGTCATATACTAAATAATTCCTTTTTGTGATATTAGGTACTGATTTGTATATTTTATCAGGCCCGTACACAAGAATCTTACTTTTTTCCTTTCTTATTTCCCAATTGTACCAGGGATGGGAGTCAATGGTTACTAGAATCTCAGTTTTATTGTTTTTAAGAGTAAATTCCAACGAGTTTTTGGAAGTAAAAGCACGAATAGTTTCATTATCGTTGATTTTAGTAATCTGTGCATCATCTACCCAAATAATATTCAGATTATTCTTAAGGTAACTTATGAGTCTCAGACTTTCGTTCCCAGGAACATTGTCCCAGTTAAAAAAGTATCCATTTGCAATTTCATTGTTGTCGTGCATATAAATACTTAAGAAAGATATTACTTCAATCTCAGGAACAGTTCCTTCTTTGGAAAACAGAGCTGCTGATGATTGATTTTCCGGTGTTATATTTACTGAATCTTGAGATACTGACTCATTTGATTGAGTGTTTTTGTTTTCTTCAACACACCCACTAAAAATAATACAGATTGTCAGAATAAAGACCAAAGTTCGCAATCCCAATCATTCCCGGTTAATTTTTAAATTATCATTTTTTTGAAATGTTTTTTCTTTGTTTGTGACTTTAATAAAAGCGTATATGTCGTTATACAGTTTAAATTTTTGATTAAATTGCTGAAAGACAGAAATAGACAATTATTTAATCAAATGATATATTAGAAGTAGTTGAAAATCGATAATGAAAAGTTAGGAGAAAAGTTTGAAGAAAATTAGATGAAAAGTTTGAGTACAGAATAAATGAGGCTCTGGTAGCGTAAAAATGGAAGAGTTCGATATCTGAGTTTTGTTATGCCAGGTTTACTCCTTTTATATGATAAAGTGATCTTTATGTCATACCTCTTAGAGATGTCTATCCGTGTTGTTTATTAAGAAGAGAAAGCATAAGGTAATGTTAACCTGTTCCAGACCCTGTACAGGTTTTACCTCGAAAATGAGGGAAACTGCAGCAGGCTGAAAAAAGATCACTTAAAGTTTAGGGAGAATTTGTCTGTGAAAATGAGAACGAAAATCGTGTTTATGCTTCTTGCCCTGCTTGTGGTCTTAGTATCGGGCTGTATGGAGCAAAAAAAGGAAATTGTCATAGATAAGCCTGGCAATATTTCTAACTATGAATTTGAGATTTTTCAGAACGAGTCGGGCAATCAAACGCTTGCAAATACCACTACCTATTACCTGATGAAAAACGATACAGAAGTACAGGTTGTCAATATGGTAGTAAATACCAGCAAGCTTGAGATCTATCCTCCCGACATCCTGGATGGCGGATCAGATGAAAGTCCTATTCAAAATTTCGTACAGCTTGTGAGCCCGACAAACGAGACTGTACCTAACCCACAAACGTTTAAAGAACTTTCTAGCAGAAACGAAACTTCGGCTATTAACTATACCCTGACTCAGGAAGTTATCCAGGGTATGAAAGTTATAAACCTGGAGTTCAAGGAACCTGTTACAGGTTTTGTTGCGTATACTCTCAGGAATTCGGGAGATCAGAGCTTTACATTTGTTAAACATGATTCCGAATTCATTCGCGTAGTACTTCCGGAAGGATATGTTACCGGCAACAGGGTATTCGGGATAGCAAGGCCTGAGCCTTCAAGTGTAACTTATGATGAAAAAGGAAGGCAAACCCTCCTGTGGATCTCCTCTAAGATGGGAGACCGGGAAGAAACCATTCAGGTGAAATACTATATCCAATCAGCTCCCCTGTTGTTCTCAGCCGCAATTATAGCCCTGCTCTGTGGAGTTGGCCTTGTACTTTTACATTATGTAAAAAGTAAAAAGGAACTTGAAGCTGTTAGAGGAATTCTCGATCTGGAAAAAGAATATGAGAGGAAACAGCGAAAAAGGAAATGATCTGGAGGATGTTTTCCCTCCAGATTTGGCTATAGGTAGCATATCTTTTTAAAGTTAAGAAATTATTTATGACAGTTTGTCGTATTTTCTTATTGATGAAAGTCTGGGGAAAAGTACGAACCGAATATTACTTTTCGTTTAAATCAACATCTGAAGCCGTAGCCCCTATTACAGGTTCTCTTCTTATGTTGAGTATCCTGGTTATACTTGCAAGTACGGTTGCCGTAACATTGTATAATACTGCTGGAGAAAGCGAAAACGCCCAATCCCTGATGGCAAAGATTTCACTTGAATCATGCGAAGGCGGACTTCCTAATGCAGTAACAGGTCAAAATGCATCTTTTGAGAATAATAAGATTGTACTTATACACGAAGGAGGCAGACCTCTTCCTCTTGATACTATATCCATAAAGATTTTTGGATATGGGAAGTCTTACAGGCCTGCTATTGAACCGGGTACAAAGGGTTTTCTCACAGGAAATATTTCTCTTCTTTACCTGGATTTGAGCGTCCACGGAAAAAATTCTACATGTTATAGCGTTAATAACAAAGCCACTCTCGAAGACAGCTTATGGAGTGTCGGAGAAAAATTTGTACTCTGTGGGCAGGATAGTGCAATAGGGACCACTAAATCCAGCGTAAAAGTTAGTGTGGATGGGGACAGTGACACTTCCGATAATTACGGATTCAAGGTAGGTTCTGAAATTATCCTTAAGGTTATTGACACAAAAAGCAGCAATGTTATTGCTGAACAAAAGGCTTTTGTAAAACATTATGAAGGCTAAAATTGAAAGAGAGAGGTCTCATCTATATCTGTTTCTCATATTTTTTATATGACACTCCCACATTTAGAAGCTAAATTTCCCAGACTGGGATTGTAGTCTATTCTTAAAACCGATAGATGTCCCTCATAAAAATGAGGGGAGCAATCACCGTCAAAGAAAAAAAACTGTTCTTTTAACTCAAAAAATGCAATGAAGGATTAGAGAGAGATATTAAGAAGAAAAGAACACGATAAGAGATATAACAGAATGATAATAAGCAGATAGGAGATGTTTTTATTAAATAACTTATTTTGAGTGTTTTTTCAAAATAAATAATTAATTTATAACTAAATGAAAAGATAATGAGTAATTATAGGAATTATAAGAAGAATATATAGGCTGAATCTTAGAAATAGGAAAATAAAAGCTAAATATGATTGTTTTCAGCACGTGGCTCCTTAACGATCTCTAATAAGTATTAAACACATAATAATTATATTTTTTGTTAACTGGATATCAAATAAAGTGTGTTTAAAAAGGCGATTTTTATAAAGCTTTACATGTACAAGTATGGTTATATTTTATTTAGCCGATTTAGGGGTTGTTGACACAGAGTCAACGTGACTAAGTTGGTCGAAATAGGATTTATGCAATTGAACGAACAAAAGTCATTGGTGGCTATATTTGCTCTATTACTTCAACTGCATAGTCCTAAACTGATCAACAAAGAAATTTCGATAAACCATATTTCAACAAGCTGTTTATACTCATTATAAACAATCAGCAGAAAATTAGGATTTATCGAAATTTACAGAGGCTAAAAAATGTTACAAAAAATAAAAAAAGTATTAGCAATTCTACTCGCAGTCTGTTTTCTGGGTACAGTGACAGCTGGGGCAGTAAGTGCACATGCAGATAACAATGGAAACTATGTAGTGCACGAAGATCATAACAAACAAGTTAGCAAGAAAGTAATCAAACCAGTCCAGAAACCAGTAACCAAGAAAGTAGTCAAATCAGTCCAGAAACCAGTAACCAAGAAAGTAGTCACACCGGTCAAGAAGCCAGTAACCAAGCCTGCACCAAAGACCGAGCTATAATTTCTTGAGGTACAAAATCGATAAAAAATTCGATATACTCTTTACCTAAATAAATGATAAAGGCTTTCGGATAGGGCTTATAGGACTTAAGAATCTTTTTTAAGTCCTATAAACCACGTTTAAGTCTTGGAACCCATCCCAAAACCTATTCAGAATCATCAGGGGCTTTCACGATCATTTTCCATGATCAGATATCCTACTGACTGTTCTAAATATGAGATTCAAAACTCAGATTTTGAGTTTCGGGATAGGCTCTTGAATAAACAGTACAATACAGCTAATAAACCAATAAGCATTGAAACATCAGTTCTCTAACATTAAGTGCTATTACATTGAAGGTTGCGTTTGATTTTGCCCTCAAATTAAAAGCATAAAATCTTTGCCGGACAGCAATATTTTGACTTAAAATATTGCTATCTTTCTACTTTTCAATCTCGTTTCCTGCATTTTTGAGACATTCAAAATTGAGTGAGCTCATCCAAGAACCAATTTTACTCTCAAAAATCAGTGAGGTTTCATACTATTTTCCTGATCCGAAACTTTACTGATTATTCGAAATGTAAATTCAAAGAGGCAATATTGAATTTTTGGATGAGCTCATATCATTTATACTTGTTTTGGAATAGGTTCTAAAGTCATTCTTGATGACGGCTCATAGAATGCAGGGGAAAAGCTTGATCTCCATGGGCAGGACAGTCCTGACGGATCTATTGTTTCCAGTGTTAAGGTAAGTGTGAATGAGAAAGTAAGTGTGAATGAAAACAATTCATGTTAATAGACCAAAATTTAAGGCCGACTTCTGGTGCAAAATCGATAGCTTTCAGGCGAAAAAATTCCTTAACCGATGACCAATGGAATACTTTCTAACTAAGCAATTATTTTCAACCCATACAAAACAGCGAAGAGCCAGCATTATGAAAGCTAAAATTGAGATTTCGGAAAATGTACTGTTTTCTCAGGTTATATGGTTTTGGAGGATTCCGACATAGCTTAACTCTGTTATTAAAGGGTATATATGAAATTAAATGGACTATAAAGCTTCATCTGGAAATTAAAGTCTTATAATTTCCCGATATATGTAAGTATTTATATATAATTCTCGGCTAATTCAAGGCATGTCAACCGTTGACGATTGGCAAAACAATAGAAAACAATAAAACAACAGGACTTATGCTGTTGAACTGAGAAAACAATAGCAGGAATTTTCTGTCGTTATATCAAAGTGTATCTGACAGATTTATTCGAGCTTTATTTTGAACCTCACATGTATGAGTCCTTTTGTGAATATAAAAAGAAAACTGTACCAAATTAGATCAAATGTATTAAATTAGAAAAAAAGTAGGATTAGAACTATGGTAAAAAAAACATTTGACGGAATAAAAAAGCTAATGTGTATGTTTACATTGGTTTTTTTTGTAATATCATTAACAGCTGCATCAGTAAGTGCAGGTTCAAATGATACATATAAAATAGAGAAGACAAAGTTAGATACAGAAAAAGCTAAGTTGGAAAAGGAAAAAATAGTAATATTAAAAGAGAAGGCTACATTAGAAAAAGAAAAAAAGAAGTTGGAAGAACAGAAGAAGAAATTGAGCAAGAAAAATAAAACTGATAAAGAGTATCAGAACTGGCTCAAGAATTATAATAACTTTCTAACCAAATATAACAAATGTCTAAGCAAATATAAAACATGGGAAACCAAATATAACAACTGTTTAAACAACTATAAGGTTCTGGAACAAAAATATAAGAAATAAGATCAGTCAAGAAATAAGATCAGTCAAAACAGGCTATAAAACAAAAAACGGTGGCTATAAAGGACAGTGTACTAATTTTTCTGTAAAACCATAAGTTTCTAAAAATTATTGGATAGAAGAATCGATGTGCAGATCGATTTCATCCATAGCGTACAAAAACTTAACTTGAATTTACAGCAAATTTGCGACACTGCCAAGTAATTTCCTTACAGGATTTACGCACTGAGGGGAAAATAAAAGCAGGCAAAGATCTGCCATGAATATTTATTCAGACAAATAATGCTTCATACTATTGATTTCTCAGTTCAGGTGCGTAAGTCCTGATTAAATATAATCTCTTTTAATATAAAAATATTCACTCTTTTTCACCCTATATTTCTGTTACGTACATATTATTGAAGTTGTGTTTCAGATCTACAATTTGTTTTGGATTTGGAAGACGTGAGCTTTTTTCTATAAACTTTATTCTCGTTATCATCTTTTTGCCTTTTCAGATCTGACGAAGTCAAGTTACAGTCCAGCTCTTTCAATCAGTAGATCTGCCACCTGTTTTGCGTCTTTGAACGGGAAATCCTTTTCAGTAACTAGGCTTTGTGCCTCTCTTGCAGTAACTTCAACGTCACCTATCATGCATGTGGTTTCCAGCCCCTCAGGCAGGGCAGCAATCAATTCATCCATCGTGTTTATGGGAAATTTTGCATTCTTAAGTATTTCAAGGATCTGTTCGTAAACTTCTTCTTTTACGCCCATCTTTTCCCTCCAATACGGGACTCTTTATTTCTCACTTTAAAGAGCCTATAAATATTGACTCCTGCCCATTAATCCTGTTTTCATTTTATTTCCATATTTCCTTCAGGTTTATTTTTCCCCATAGATTAAATGATAATTGTAATTAAAGGCTATCCGTTTCCGGAATGGCATATTCTCTTTCTGAAGGTTCATGATATCTTTCAGGTCGATATCTTTTATATTTTTGAATCCAGCAGCCCTGAAATATTCAAGCATTTTTTCAGGAGGGACTCCATGCCTGTTTGGAAGCTCACTGTCGAGTTCTCTGGAGTAGTGTCCTTTTCTAGGATTCCTTCTTTCAACAAGCAAAGTACAGAAATCACTTACAAGTCGCCTTGCATTTGTTTCAATTGAACCGTCGTTCCAGACTCCGTCAATAACAATAAGTTTTCCCCCGTCCACGAGTACTTTTTTCCAGTTCTGGACCGCAGTATCAGGGTGTGGAAGGGTCCAGAGGAGGTGGCGATTGACAACAATATCAAATGATCCGGCTTTAAAAGGAGGAGCCTCAGCATCCCCTTTTTTGAAAACACTGTTGAACTTCCTTTTAGAAGCTTTTTCCCTGGCTTTAGAGAGCATTTTTTCCGAAAGGTCAAGGCCTGTAACGTGGTGTCCCATTTCAGCAAACAGTAGCCCGATTTCGCATGTCCCGCAGCCTACGTCAAGCACCTTCAGCCTGCCTGGAGGAAGCAGGTTTTTAAACACATTTTTCCAGGCTTCTCTTTCAGCTTCACTCTTGATCCCATGCCCTTCATGGCTGTCATATGTCTCGGATGAAACGTCCCATATTCGGGCAATAGTCTGTTTGATCTGGTTTTCCTGAGCTGTCATCTTTTAACATCTCTCTTTATATTTTCAATTGAAGTAATGGTCCCATTATCGAGATAAGCAATCCTGTGGCAGACCTTCCTTAACACCTCAAGGTCATGTGAGATTAGCAGGTAGGAAACACCTGTTTCCCTCTGAAGTTTCTGCATAAGGCGCAGGATCTGGGCCTGTACTGAAACATCAAGCATGGATGTGGGCTCGTCAGCAACTATAAAATCGGGAGATAAAGCCATGATCCTTGCGAGTACTATCCTCTGGATCTCCCCTCCGCTGAGCTGAATAGGATAACGAGCAAGGTGCTCAGGGCGCAACCCTGTAAGTTCTGCCAGTTCCTCTCCACGCTTAAGGAGAGCATCTTGCTTTAGCCCGGAATGGAGTTTCAGAGGCTCGATAAGATTTTCAAAAGCTTTCATGCGGGGATCAAGGGAAGTCTCAGGATGCTGGAAAATAATCTGGATTTTAGGGCGTAGTTTCCTGAACTCTTTTTTTCCCATGTCCAGTATGTTCGCTCCCTGAACACGGATTTCACCTCCAGTAGGTCTTTCAAGCCCTACAATACATTTGCCAATTGTAGTTTTTCCGGATCCGCTTTTTCCGAAAAGTCCCAGGGTTTCTCCGCGATCTACTGAAAAACTGACATTCCTGAACACCTCCAAAGTCCCGAAACTCATTGCCAGTTCGTTTACTGAAAGGATTGGAAGTGACACCTGATCCAGCCTCCGTTATGGTTTTTCATTTCAGGGTGTTTTCTGAAACACTCAATACTCGAGTATCTGCACCTCTCATGGAAAAAACAACCCTCGGGAAGGCTTATCCTGCTAGGGCTCTGTCCGCTAAGGGGAACAAGTCCGTTTCTTGGCTGAGCCCGGACAAGCCCCTTTGTATAGGGATGAGAAGGTGCGTTCAAAACCTTTGAAGCCTTATCCAGTTCTACAATCTCTCCTGCATACATCACAGCTATCCGGTCGCATACCTCAAGAGCCAGATCAAGATCATGGGTGATCAGGAGCATTGTCTTCCCATAATCATGTTTAATTTTAGTAAAAAGTTCCACTGCTCTTTCCTTTGCCTCGGGATCCAGACCTTTTGTAGGTTCATCCGCAATCACAAGTTCGGGTTCAAAAGAAAGAGACATACAAGCTATCAACCGCTGCCTCATGCCTCCAGATAACTGGTGAGGATAGAGATCGCAGAGTTTTTCAGGATCTCTTAAAAGGAGTTTTTTCATAAGCCTCAGAGATTTTTTCATTCCCTCTTTTTTGTCAATACCTCTTTCTTCGAAAACTTCCTCTATCTGAAGCCTGTTTTTCAGGACAGGATTCAGGGCTCCAGCAGGGTTCTGGGGCATAAGAGAAATACGTTTTCCCCTAATTTTCCTGAGTTCTGAGGGTCTAAGAGAAAAAAGATCCTGTCCTTGAAAAAATACCGTTCCTGAAACATTTGCGTTTGCCGGAAGAAGCCTTAGCAAGGCAAGACCAATAACGGATTTCCCTGAGCCGCTTTCTCCGATTATTCCGAGAGTTTCTCCTTCCCTTACCTTAAAGAAGACATGAGAAACTGCTTTTACAGCGTTCTCTCCTGAAGAAAACTCAACCGAAAGATCTTTTATTTCAAGCAAGCTCAATCGATTTCACCCCCTTCGTGGTTTGGGTCAAGGATATCCCTCATGCCATCTCCAAGGATGCTGAAGATAATCACAATAAAGGTTATTGCAAGCCCTGGAAAGATCGTCTGGTAAGGGGCTGTCCTCATGAATTCCTTTCCTGCGGAAAGCATTGCTCCCCATTCAGGCACATCGGCAGGAAGCCCTATTCCGAGAAAACTTAGTGTAGCAATAGAAAGAATTACATGCCCGAAGTCAATTGTGGCAAGCACGAAGAGAGTAGCTATGGCATTGGGCACGATATGCTTGCGGATTATGTAGAAATCTCCGGCCCCACCCGTTATGGCGGAAAGGACAAATTCCTGTTTTTTGATAGAAAGTACCTGACCTCGCATCATCCTGGCATACTTTGCCCAGTGAACTATGGAGAGAGCAAGCATCAGGTTGAAAACCCCGGCCCCGAGTGCCCCCATAATAGTAAGGGCAAAGATGACACTGGGAAAAGAAAGGAAGATATCTGTAACCCTGGAGATGCTTTCATCCACAAAGCCTCCGTAATAGCCTGCTGCACAACCTGTAGCAGTTCCCAGAAATAGGGAGATCAGCACTACTCCTGAAGCAATTGAAAGAGAAGTCCGGGCCCCTATAAGGATTCGACTCAGGAGATCTCTTCCAAGATAATCAGTACCCAGGATGTGCTCCTCTGAAGGGGTCAGGTTCTTGTTTTTCAGGTCAATTGCATTGGGGTCATAAGGGGAAAGTAGGGGGGCAAAAACGGAAAGTCCGGCAAAAAGCAAAAGAGCTGCCAGTGCAAAAAGCATATCTTTTCTTTGAAAAACTCTTTTTACAAATTGACTTCCGTAAGCTTCAGGAAGTGAGAAATTCTTTTTTCTTAACTTATTAGTAAATACATTGTCCATAAATATCAGCCGTACCTTATCCGTGGGTCCAGATGCGTATAGAGCATATCCACAAGGAAGTGCACAAAGAGGAACATCATAACGATCGCAAGCACACAGCCCTGGACCACAGGCAAATCCCTGGCAGAAATCGAGTCCACAAGCAAGCTTCCTATCCCTGGCCAGGCAAAGATCTTTTCAATCACAACAGTCCCTCCAAGCAAGCCACCCATCTGAAAACCAATAACTGTGATAACAGGTAGCATTGCATTTTTAAGCGCATGCCTGCTTACGATTTTCCATAAAGGAAGACCTTTGGCTTTTGCAAACCTGATATATTCCTGTCCCAGGGTCTCAAGCATGCTTGTCCTTGTAACTCTCATAACCGCAGCAACGGAATGAAGAGAAAGTGCTGCAGCGGGCAAAAGCAAATTTTCCAGACTCCCGTAACCAGTCACAGGCACAAGTTTTAACCTCAGGGAAAATATCAGAATAAGAAGCAGGGCTACCCAGAAACCAGGCATTGAAACTCCAAAGAGAGTCACAATCCTAAGAATATGATCCGAAATTTTGTTTTCCCTGATAGCTGAGTAAATTCCCAGACTTACTCCTGCAAGCATTGCAATTAGCATACTCACCATTGCGAGCTGAATAGTTGCTGGAAGGCGTAAAGCCAGAAGATAAAGAACTGGCTTTTTGAAAACATAGGAGGTTCCTATGTCCCCTCTTAATACTGCTTCTTTAATCCACCTGAAAAACTGCAGGTAAAGAGGGTCATCCAGGTCATATTTATCTGAAATCTGGTTAAGCTGTTCGTCTGTTACGCTTTCTTCCAGGCCCACGAATGTGTGCTTGAGGACTAACTTAGCTGTGCCTCCAGGAATTACGTTCATAAGGAAAAAGGTCAAAGCACAAACTGCAAAAATCGTAAGTGCCATGAAACCTACCCTTTTTATGAAATATTTCATGTTTTTTCCTCAACCCGGACAGAAAGCAAGCCTATCTATCCGTACTACTCTGAGTAAATATGAGTCCCAGGGTTAGAGTCCGAAAAATCCGGACCCTTCCCTGAAAAATCCCTTCAGCTTTTATTTTCCAAATACATGCCCGCATTTATGCGGTAGTCATGGGCTGTCGGATCGAAAACATACCCTTTTACATAATCTTTCTTTACTATTGCACAACCGTAGTAAGCCACTATGATCATGGGCTGTTCATCATAAACGATAGCTTCTACCTCATTGAACTTTTTATAGCGTTCATTCGGATCCGTGATTTTTCTGGCTTCAGTTATCAGGGAGTCTACTTTAGGATTGGAATATCCTGGCGTATTGTCAGTTCCGTTTGTCATGTACCAGTTCGTGAGAATATATTCCGGATCGGGAACCATTGCAATATTGTAAGCGGCGAGATAGAGGTCCCAGTTGCCTTTTTCCCTTCTGTCATCTATTGACCCCATTTCCATAACTTCTGTCTCTATACCTATGCCTGCCTCCCTTAACTGGGCAGCCATAGCTTCAGCCATTGGAGGTAGTCCAGGCCTTGCAGCATAAGTCATCAGGTTGAGCTTGAGGGGTTTTCCGTCCTTATCCCTTATCCCGTCTCCATCAGTGTCCACCCAGCCTGCAGCTGTCAGAAGCTCATTAGCTTTCTCAAGGTTCTGGCTGTAGGGCTTCAGACTCTTATTTGCCCAGACCATTGTGGGCAGGAAAGGACCTGCAGCAGCCTCTCCTACATTATATAGCACATTTTCTGCGATATCAGACCTGTTAATGGCATAGGAAATAGCCTGTCTTACTTTTACATCTTCAAGGGGTTCATGCTTCAGATTCAGGTCAAGTTTGTAGACTCTTGGAGTTTTGTATTTCTCTACATTAATGCCGTCTATGGCGTCAACCCTGTCAGTTTCACTATAAGGTACATCGACAGTAAAGTCAATTTCTCCATTTTCAATTGCCATTGCTCTTGTGTTCGGGTCAGGTATCCCTTTAAGGATCAGTTTATCAAGCCCTACTTTTCCTCCCCACCAGTTTTCGTTCTTTACAACTGTCAGAATTCTGGTCTGTTCATCAAAGGATTCGAATTTATACGGGCCCGTTCCAACGGGTTTAACAAATTCTCCTTTTTCATTATAAGAAGAGGGACTTATTATAGCGGTATCAGGATAATGTAGAACTCCAGGAAGGATAGGATTGATTTCTTTGGTTTTGATTTTAAGAGTATAGTCGTCAACTACTTCTATAGAGTCTATTTTTAACATGGAAGCAACTTTCGAGTTTTCCGAGATGACTTTTTCCAGAGTGAACTTTACTTCTTTTGCAGTCATTTTGCTTCCGTCATGGAAAGTAACATTATTTCTTAGCTTAAATTCCCAGGTATTTTCATCAAGCTGTTCCCAGGAAGTTGCAAGCTCAGGCTTAAGCGAGAAATCTTCATTGGCACCAACGAGAGTTTCGGTTATTGCAGCTTTCTCGCAGACAAGGGTACCATCCCCATTAATTGGATCAATTGATTCGATGTCCCACATTTCACCAAGTACGAGTGTATTATTTTCAGAGCCTCTTTCCGGATGGGAGGCGTTATCCGAACCGGAGGTAACTTCCATCCCGGAAACTTCTCCGGTTCCATTTTCGTCTTTACTGCTGCATCCTGAAGTCGTCAGGACGGCACAGGTAAGCATGATAATTAACAATATAATCAAGGGGGAGTTTTTACATTTCATTTCGGAATCTCCATCTGCTTTTAATGGATTTTATTTTCGGCCGCAAATGAGATAGTACTGGTAACTGCGTACAATCCGTTCACCCAACGGCATCTTCTCTTTCTGGGCATCTCTTACTTCTTTCAGGTCAAAAACCTGGAGATTTTCAAAACCTGAATTTAAAAGGTACTCCTTTACTTTTTCAAGTGGAGCTCCTCCGGAATGCGGGAGCTGGGCTTTGAGTTCATCAGAATAGTCAGAGTGCCCTTTTCGGGGGTCTTTTCTTTCAAGGAGCAGTGTCAAAAGAGCACCTGCGTTTCTTCGAACTCTGGACTCCAGTGTCCCGCTGTCCCACACTCCGTCGATAATCACGACTTTCCCATTCTTCCGCAGAACTCGTTTCCAGTTCTCCACAGCTGCTTTTGGATTTGGGAGTGTCCAGAGAAGATGACGGCTGAACACAATGTCAAAAGAAGATGTATCAAAAGGAGGGTTTTCTGCATCCCCTTCCCTAAAGGCTAGGTCAGCTCCGCAGGCTTCAGCTTTTGCTTTTGCAATTTTCAGCATTTGTCCGGAAATATCAATTCCTGCGACCTCATGCCCCATCTCAGCAAACAGTAAGCTCAACTCTCCTGTCCCGCAACCAACATCAAGAATTTTCAAGCTTTTTTCCGGGAAAACCTTCAAGAAAGCACGCTTCCAGGCATCTCTTTCTTTTTGACTCTGAATCCCATGCCCTGCATGAGTATCAAAAGTCTCGGATGCAAGATCCCATTTATGGGCTACCATCTCTTTTATCTGGATTTCTGAAGAAGACATTAACAGGTACTTAATTATCTTATGATTAATAATTTTCTATTTTGTAACACTATTTGTAATAAAACGATTTTTTAATAACATTAAATAGAGACAAATTTTATAAAAATAAGAAAAGAAAATTTGTCCCCTGTTTATTTTTCACTTCACAGTAATCGTCTCAACTGAAGCTCAGGGAAATGGCTACTGAAAGTTTTCAGTGAAGACAAAAACTGAAAATTTTGAGAAATGTCAAAAACATTAGGGTCCTTAAAAATTGGTTCACTTTTTAAAGAATAATGAGCTCTATTTTTGAAATTAAATATTGCCCAGTTTTTTTCCGAAGTAAAATACACACGAAAATTACTTTTCTTAAGATTTAAAGGGGATGTAAGCTCTTAATGTTCAATTTAATCATTAATTAGTCCTTTTTTAGTAATGGGTGCAAGTTATTGGAAATCGTAAGCAAAAGAACCTCTCTGTATTATTCTCAATTTTGGGAGATATACTCGCTTTTTCGGAATTAATCAATGACTCACGGACACAACCCCTTTTAAGGTTAAGTTATGTAGAGAAAAATATTATCAAAAGCCGTAATTATAGATACACAAAGTTTGTTAAGAAATAAAATTGTTAGCTATTATTGCATTCATTTTTTAATTTTAAAGCCTAATTTTAATTATTATTTCAAAATTTTGATTTTATTAGCGAATTTCTGTTTGCAGGCCTCTAATTATAGGTATACAACCTAAAATAAGTATTTTGAAACCTTAATTGACACGCTGATTTTGAAGGACTCTAAAAAGATCTGTTTGAATAAACATGGAGTTTCTCAGAAAACGATAGTACAGAATGCTAGTGCTGCGATTCTGAAATAAGTTCATAAAATTTGACTTGTGAAAGAATTAAAAGACTACTTGTTTTTTTTCAGCAAATAGGGAATTAATTTAGAATCAAAGCACTAGTGTCTTGGCAATTTAGTTATTGAGTATAACTCTGGCAGTTTCTCATCCGTATATAACGATTTTGAGCTAACTAGATTACCAATAACTAGATTTTCATGACACTAATTTGAAGGTAAAAGCTCCTTAATTAATCTGTTTTTACTGTACTTAATTAAGATATATTACTCTACGTGGAGGATCATCAGATAGAGTAGTAGCATCAATTACAGAGTCTGATTTAATAATTCCATCTTGCTCATGCCTAATTATCCATATATATTTAGGGAATGAAGATGTTAGAATTTCTTTTTTATTTATAAAAGACTTATCTAATAAATATTCTTTATATTTATTCACCTCTGTTAAAAATAATCTGTGCTTGCTTTTAGTTGGATCGGTTAGATTCTTCATTTTCAAAAAAACTGGATGTATTATACCAAAAGGATAACGTATTTTTGGATATAATGGGATCAATAAATTTTCAACTTGCAAGCTATCATACTTGCCAGAATCAATCCACTTATTTTTCCAATACAAAAAGTGTTTGTCTTTAGCAGGAAACGTTTTACAATATGGGCCAATTCCATCATCATGCAAATAAAGTTCAGTAATTTCACCCGTACTTTCACAACGATACCCGCTTATAACTACTGCATGGTAAGCTGTATATTTTTCTTTTTCGAGTTTAATAGTGGCTATTATTGGTAATTGATAATCATTATATGCCTTAATTACATCCAATATGACATCTGGATGTTTTTTTACGCTAATATTTTCAATCTCCAATCCAATTGAATTAAAGTATTCTTTAATTTGGAATATATTCAAGCCACCAGTATTTGGAAAATTACGTTCATATCCTGGAAAACGAACAGAAGTTTGAGTGATCTCAAAAGGAGATTGCTTTACTGTTCCAAATAAGGAGTTCAACGCTGCTAGAGTAGTCCATATTGCTGTAGTGGCACAAGCTGCAACAATTGTATCTTGCATTTGATATGGAAGGGATTCAACAGTTAATTTTATCCCATAAAGTGACACTCGATGCTCAAATTTTATATAATGGCGTTCACATCCATTCCCTGCATTGAATGGATATACTTTCAATAATGTTCGCCCTATAATTTTATTATATTTATTATTTTCAATGGGTTTTATAACTACAAAACCTAGATAAAACTCCTTAATTTTGTCTTGAAACTCTTTATTAGAGTGAAAATTATCGTCAAAATATTCTTTTGTAAATTCATAATTAAAAAAATGTAAACGTATAGTATTTTTTTTATAAGGCTTAAAAGAACGTGCATAAAAATTTGAATAATCAATTAAATAATCTTTATCAATATAGTCATCTTCCACAATTACAGTTTTGGCATTTAAATCGTTTAAATAACCAAATAAATAGTCATTTTCTGAGATATATTTTAAATCGGCAGGCATTTTAGAAAAAGGTAGCACTTCCATGAAAGTCACCAGAGACACTTAACAGTATGATTAAATGATATAAAAAGAGGTAAGTAAAATAAAATTCTAATTTGATAGATTATTAATAAGTCAGATTAAATAGTAAATGGTTTGAACAAATCTGCAACTGTTATATAGCTAAGTTGCTTCTCGCAATCATCCTCATTAGATGCGAAATGTTCTTTTAGAACTTGGTCAAATTTATCTAGTAACTTTTCTTCATCTTTTATTTCATTTCCACTAACCATTTATAACTCTCCCTAAAACCTAGAATTTAATTTATATAATTAGTAACATGTAGACAACTAGTTAACTTTCCCAATAATTGGGTGATGTATTGCTTTATACATTCGAAATTAACGAATATAAATTTTTCGAATTTAGTGAGAAATTTATATAAATTCTCACTATAAGTTAAATTTAACCGATAATCTAACCAATAATCTAATCAATAATCTAATTTCATGTATATATAGAAGTAAGAATCTAATTTATTTTACGAGTATTTAATTTTACCATATTATATACATTAAAATTATTCAACGCTTCTAATAATTCTTTGATTTTTCATGACCAACTTATATGTAGTTTAAACAATTTTAATTTTAACCAAAAATAAAAACAAATTTTCCTAATTCAGCCCGACTTTTGACACATTTAGTTTATCGTGAAAAATATCGCTAACTCAATAGAACCAATTATAGCAAATTACATATCATCAGTAAGAAATAAGTAACCGTTTTCCTTTAGAAGTTCTATTTCAAAATTCTAATAATACCATAGACATTCTACGATCATTAATTATACCTATCCTGCGACCTTGTATATATTTTTACAGGATAAAACCCCGATATGCATTATGTCTGCTCAAACATAACAGCTAAATAACCAAAGTATGTCAGGCGTTTTTATGAATCGAAAAGTATATATTATATTGCTTCTCTTCCTCCTGCTTCCAGTTGCTATGCTCTGTGGATGTGTAGAAAATACGGATCAGCAGGCTGTACCGAACTCAAGAACTGAGCTTCAGAACTCAAGCACCGTGCAGATAACCGACATGCTGGGAAGGCAGTTAACCGTGCCTGCGGAAATATCCTCGGCTATAGGCACTTCTTCACCTCCTGCTATCCTTGTGTATATGCTTGCTCCGGACAAACTTGCAGGCTGGAACTCCAGGCAAAATTTCACCCATCCCTTTATGGATGAAAATTACTCAAATCTACCTGTAATAGGAAACTGGTTAGGAACCAAGACCGGAAACTATGAAACTATAATTGATATGCATCCTGACATTGTTATTGAAAGCACCTCCACGTATGGAAAAACTAATGAAGTTATAGAACGCAGGCAGGAAAATCTTGGCAGCATTCCGGTGGTGGCTATTAATGATTCTATTCTTTTTGTGACACAATCCGATCCTACTATCGAATATGTGGGCAAGCTGCTTAATTGTGAAGCCCAGGCAAAAAACTGATTGAATTCCGCAGTTCAATCCTCAACGAGATAAACAATACTGTAAAAGACATTCCCGAGGACCAGAAAGTACGCATTTATTATGCCGAAGGTCCAAAGGGACTAATGACCGATCCATCAGGTTCGCAACATTCTCAGGTAATTGATATTTGTGGAGGTATCAACGTTGCCGACTGTCCTCTCACGCCCGAAAGCGGCATGACACAGGTCTCAATAGAACAGGTTATGAACTGGAATCCTCAGGTAATTATCACTTCCAATCCCCAGTTCTATTCGACGGTTTACTCTGATTCTCTCTGGCCAAGCCTAGATGCTGTGAAAAACAAAAGAGTATACCTTGCTCCTCAGAATCCTTTTTGCTGGATTGACAGGCCTCAGGGCCCTCACCTTATCCTCGGAACTGCCTGGACTGCAAAAATGCTGTATCCTGATCTTTTCGCAGACATGAACCTCTCCGAACTGACTCGTGAATTCTACTCGGAATTCTTCCACTACGACCTTAAGGATGAAGAACTTAACATACTCCTTAACCCTGAACCAAAACCTGAGCACGGATGAAAATTTCTCTCCAGAAATTACATGACTTTATATTTTACTGGGAAATAATGTGGGTAAATTTCGGTTTTTGCCCTTTTTCCTCTTATTAATTATTTGTCCCTGTTTAGATTCACTTTAAATAGGTACACTTTAAAATATAATATGTGTAGAACACGTTTTCCAAACTTCAAAAAAGAGTTTCTCTATATGTCCTTTTTTAGCAGGAAATTCTATTTTCATCGATAATTTTATAAAAGACCTGTTTATATATTTTAAGTGCACAGTCCTGTTCAGTATTTATAGAGAGATGCTGAGCTTTACGAATCTGGAAATGATAGGGTTCCAGCTGGTGTTTTTCTGTGTCCGACCAATATTAGGGCTCTAAACCTTATATTGAAATTTCTCCTTTATGTTAAGTAAAAAATAAGTAAGTTTCTGTAAAAAAGTTACCTATAAATACACTGTATCCTTCTGCGTTATGTTGAAATTTAAAGAATTTGGACTGGTGCGCCTGCGAAACTAAATCGTACACAATAAGAATCGTAATTAAAGACGAGATTTAGACAGTTAAAGGTTTGATGCTATCCACGTTTCAACCGCGTAAGTCCTGACATGTAACTCCTTCAGAGAACCTAACTGCCTTTAAATGATCCTGTTGGTACTTATGTTGGTACTTAATATAATTAGCGTTATGTTTATTTAAACATAACGGTGAAACCCACGGTGGTGTACAAATTGCATAAAAATTCAGATGAAGAAAAACGCCAGATGGAGACAATTCTGAAGCAGATAAAGGATCCGGAACTACTTTCACAAATCGAAAAAGTAGTCCCCTTTCACGGCTTCCTGACCTCTGGGGCATTAATCGGTATCCAGATGCTCAATATCGCAAGAAGGGAGCTCGATGTCCGGAACGGAGAACGCATATACGTGACCTGCGAAACTAAAAGCTGCATGCCTGATCCATTCCAGATCCTTGCTGGAGCTACCATCGGAAACAATGGGTTAAAGATCATGAACTTTGGGAAGATGGCGGTCACGATAAATAAACAGGCGCCTGAAGGAGCTAACAGCATAAAAGGAATTCGAATTCTCCTCGACCCTGAAAAAACGAAAGATTATCCCAAACTCCACGCATGGTTCCTGAATACTCAAAAGCTCCCTCATGTAGAGGTTCTACCAATCCTCCTGACTGCAGGAGAAAAAGTGTACTCATGGAAATTTGTGGACATCGAGGTTCCGGTACACAAAAAAAAGCGGATACAGTGCTGCAAAAATTGCGGTGAAATGTTCATTCAACATGATAACGAGCTGCTGTGCGGCGGTTGCACAGAATAACGTTAAGAGGTAAGCGAAATGCAAGAAGATATGCGATTGTCTGTCTTTGCCGAAAAAAAAGACAAGCAGCTAATATATTCCCCCGAAAAATGCATTGGCTGCGGGACCTGTGTACAGGCATGCCCTAAAGGTAACCTGGCAGTTGGAGCTGTTGGCGCGATAACAAGAGGGTTGTTGGATGCGGATTTTCTGGAAATGAAGGAAAGTGAGTCCTGCCTTGTCTGTGGAATTTGCGCAAAAGTTTGTCCCACAGGTGCTCTTGAAATGAAGCAGGAAGGAAAAACTCTCACTGACATGTCCTACCTTTTCAGGGCTATGAAACCCACGTCAGTAAATGAAAACTGCGTTCACTGCGGGCTTTGTGAGGATATCTGTCCGCAAGGTTGTATTGAGGTAACCCGTGAGATTTCAGCAGATGGAAAACTGAAACTTGTCGGAAAGACCAATATTGATACCGAATGCTGTGTCCACTGCGGCTGGTGTGCAGAAGTCTGTCCGGTAAATGCTATTTCTGTAGAAAAACCCTTTGAAGGAAGCTGGACCAGGGATGAGGATATTTGCCAGACCTGCCATACCTGTGTGGAAGTTTGTCCTGCGAATGCCATTTTTAATAAAAAAGCCAAACCCGGAGAACAAGTCGAAAAAATAAGTCACCGTCCAGATGCCTGTATTTACTGTGGAGCTTGTGCGGTTGCCTGTCCTGTTGATGCTATTGATGTAAGGAAAACTGCAGTTCTCCCGAGCGTGGAGAAAAAGGGTGTGCTTGAGAAAAAGCTGCTTGAAGCCCCTGTTCAGCCAGCTCAGCTACGTACCTGCCTGGAAACCGATGAAGCTGCATGCCTGGGCTGCGGAAACTGTGTAATTGTCTGTCCTGTGAATGCCCTTTCTGACCGTGAACTTGCAGCCGGGCATCTGAACAATATGGACGAAAAAGCCCTTCTAGGGGTTAAAAATGGGAGAATTTCAGTTATAGACCAGGACCGCTGTGGAGCAGATGGTACATGTGTCCTTATCTGTCCTGTTGATGCGATCAGGCTTGTAAAAAAAGAGGTGGAATAAATGGCAGGAACAATTGCAATTAAGAACGGATACGTCTTTGATCCCCTCAATGAAATAAATGGGGAAATTATGGATATCTTCATCAAAGACGGAAAAGTTGTAAGAGAGCTTTCTGCAGCCGAACTGAAAGATACAAAGGTTATTGATGCCTCTGGTATGACGGTCATGCCCGGAGGAGTAGACTCTCATTCTCACGTTGCAGGTGCAAAGGTTAACGCCGGCAGGTCGATGCGTCCTGAAGATCATTATAAAGCAAATCTTCAGAAGACTTCACTTACTCATTCAGGCTCAGGTTACACTGTCCCCTCAGTTTACAAACAGGGATACGATTATGCAGCAATGGGGTATACAACTGTTTTTGAAGCTGCAATTCCCCCTCTTGAAGCTCGCCATACTCATGAAGAGATGCGTGCTACTCCTCTTCTTGACATGGGAGGATACCTGATCCTTGGAAACAATTTCTTTTTGATGCGCTATCTCCATGATGGAGACATCGCAAAGGCTGCAGCTTATGTGGCCTGGATGATGAAAACTCACAAGTCCTATGGAATAAAATGTGTCAACCCTGCAGGAGTCGAAAACTGGGGCTGGGGTAAAAACATACACTCTCTTGATGAAGCAAACATCCATTTTGAAATTACCCCAAGGGAGACTATAAAAGGGCTTAGTGAGATCAACGAACTCCTGGGCATGCCTGTGCCTCTTCACCTGCATGCAAATAACCTGGGACATCCAGGATGCTGTACAATTACTGAGGACTCTCTCAAAATCCTCGATGGTGTAAAGCCCAGGCAGAACATGGATGTAGAATGGGCTGAAACCAAAATGGACTCTACAAGGGACTGTTCAGTATACCTCGCCCACATGATGTTCAACAGTTTTGCAGGCACTACCTGGGGAGATTGTGAATCAGGAGTAAAAAATATTGCAGCCTACATCAACAACAAAGACCATGTAGTAATCGATAGTGGTTGCACTCCATTCGGAGAAGCTACGGTTATGACAGGAGATGGACCTGCAATTCAGGATATGTACAAGCTTACAGGAAACAAGTGGTCGAATACTGACGTTGAAATGGAGGGAGGGTCAGGTGTTATTCCCTTCACTTACCTCAAATCCAACCCTGTACACAGCTTGCAGTGGGCAATGGGACTTGAATGCCTCCTGCTAATTAATGATCCCTGGAAGACAATTATGACCACGGATAGCCCCAATGGTGGGCCATTTACGAAATATCCGGAGGTTATGACATGGATCATGTCCGAGGCTTTCAGGAAACAGACCTTCAGTGAGTGCCACAAGTGGGCAAACGATAGGAGTGAACTCGGAAGCATAAACCGGGAACTTTCCCTCTATGATCTTGCAATCCTTACCAGAGCTAACCCTGCTAAGACAATCGGAATGGCACACAGAAAAGGTTCTCTTGGCGTGGGCGCTGATGGAGATGTTACAGTCTATAACATAAATCCGCAGCAGCTTGACACAAACAACTATGAAGCTCTTCTCAGAACTTTCAGGAAGGCAGAGTACACTGTAAAAGGCGGCGAAATCGTAGCTGCTAAAGGAGAGATTGTTTCCTTGCCTGAAAAGCGTACATACTACTCCGAAGTGCATGTAGAAGACGAAAAGGAAAAGGAAATGCTGGTCGATGTGAAGGAATGGTTCAGGTATTACACTGTAGGTTTTGCCAACTATCCAACCCCAGAGAAATATCTGAAAAATCCGACTCCTATACAGGTTAACGTTGTGAGGTGAGGTAATGACAGAGGGAGTCCTTATTAATAAAAAAGAGACAGAGAGTAAGCTTGAAGGAGTAACTATAAAACCTGAATCATTTACTGACAAAAGTGCTGGAGAAATGGAAGAAGTAACGCTTATTCCTAAAAAAGAGATTGATATTAAAGTAGAAGCTGATGTTATAACTCCTGACTCTTTTGCAGGCAAAAGTGCTGAAGAAATCGGAAACTTGGCAGTCTGGCAGGGGCCAAAGACCTATCCTCTCTCCGAGTTTTTTGAAGTTACAGGCAATGCAGGCAGTTCTGCAGCTGAGACCTCCATCCGTATAAAAGGTG
>DUGT01000120.1:0-1235 GCA_013331275.1 Methanosarcina sp.
GCAAAGATTCGGAATATCGGTTCCGTGCCAGACGGACGGATAAGAACCCAGCCGTCTTCATACCAGACCTTGACCCCGTCGACAGTGTCCATTTTAAGCCCAAGACCTGAGGCTTCATACTTTACTCTTTCCATTGTGGTCTGCGTGTTTACAGAGGGAACTTTGGTTTTTGCGTTGAAATACTGAGGTACACTCTTGGCGAGCTCGGAAAGTTTTTTCCCGCCAGCCAGGATTTCAAGTATTTTGGCACAGGCCATTGCTCCATCCCTGCAATACTGATGTTTGGGGAAAATAAGGCCTCCATTACCCTCGCCTCCGAATACTGCATTTACTTCCATCATTTTTCGGGCAACGTTGATGGATCCGACTGCTGTCCAGTAAAGCTCAACGCCTTCTTCTTTTGCTACGTCAGCCATTCTCTGTGAGGAGCTAACAGGAGTTACTATGGGTCCTTTTTCGCGTTCAAGCATATATTTTGCCATCATGGCAAGCAGAACCTCTTCATTTAAGAACTCGCCATTTTCATCCATAAAGACTATCCTATCTGCATCACCATCATGGGCTGCTCCGAGATCGGCACCTGTCATTTTCACAAGTTCGGAGAGCTCGGTTAAAGCATCGGGGGTGGGTTCGGGATTTCGCCAGGGAAAGGTTCCATCTGGCTGAGCTCCAAGGGTCAGCACATTACAGCCCAATTCTCTGAGCAGGAAAGGAAGAGTGAGCGAACCTGCTCCACAACCTGTATCAACAACTACCTTGAGTTTACTGCTTTGAATCTTTTCGGCATCCACTGCCTTGATAACATTTTTGATATAGTATTCATTGACTCCCGGATCGATCCTGAAGCTGCCGGTTTTTTCCCAGGATACAGTAGAATATTTTCCAGAAGAGTATATTTTTTCGATCTCTCTTTCTCCATCTCTTGGAAACTCTGTACCATCTCCAGCAATTAACTTGATTCCATTATATTGTCTTGGGTTGTGGGATGCGGTAATAACTATTCCGGCATCGGCATAATCACGCACATAATACTGAATAGAAGGAGTAGGAACTGTTCCCACATCAATTACGTTCAGACCTGTTGAAAGAGCCCCGGCGATTGCGGCAGACTTCAGCATCTGACCTGAAATTCGGGTATCGCAGCCTATAGCAACCGTGCCTTTCGAACCCATATATGTGCCAAGACTTCTGGCTAAATTTGTAGCCAGTTCTGGAGTTATATATTCATTGGCGAT
>DUGT01000120.1:1246-2394 GCA_013331275.1 Methanosarcina sp.
ATTCGGGTATCACAGCCTATAGCAACTGTGCCTTTCGAACCCATATATGTGCCAAGACTTCTGGCTAAATTTGTAGCCAGTTCTGGAGTTATATATTCATTGGCGATACCACGTACACCATTAGTTCCGAATAATGCCATGTAAAGTCTCCATATTTGTAACCTAAATGATAATTCTGCCGTTCAGGCAAATCTGCTCTTTAATTTAATATTATAATAAATAAGACTTTGATTGAAACAAAGCTTTGATAATAAAAACATTATATTGATTTCAAGATACCGCTATTTGAGAAGATTCTCAAATTTAAAAATAGTGTCCGTCAAGTAAAACATAATTTTTTCGGTTGTTTCAAGCTACCTGACCATAGGGTTGGCAAATAAATATATCTTATTAGCTAAAAACCCGTTAATAATGGTCACTGAAAAGATAGAACTTATAAAGGAGGCTATAAAAGCCAGAGGAAGTACGATAATTGCATTTTCAGGGGGAGTAGACAGTGCCACTCTTGCAGCTCTTGCTTTTGAGGTACTTGGAAAAAAGGCTCTTGCCGTAACCATAAATTCTCCACTTTTTCCAAGGAAACAACTTGAAATAGCTGTTGAGACAGCCCGTGAGATTGGAATTGAGCATAAGGTCCTTTCTTTCTCCCAGCTGAGCCTTCCTTATTTCTCCGCAAACACATTAAACAGGTGCTATTTCTGTAAAAAGGCCTTGCTTGAAACCCTGGTGGACTTTGCGGAAAAAGCAGGATATGATGTTGTACTTGAGGGTACTAATTCCTCTGAAATACATGGGGAAAACCGTCCAGGATATATGGCGGTCCAGGAAGCCGGAGAAAAGGTTTTCTCTCCCTTCGTAGAGTTTAACGTGACAAAAGAGGAAATCAGGGAGGCTGCTTCCGAACTTTATCTTTCAGCAGCTAGCAGACCGTCTGCAGCCTGCCTTGCAACCCGTATTCCCTATGGTCAGCCAATAACGACAGAGTCTCTCCAGAAACTAGAAAAAGCCGAAGAATTTCTCTTTTCCCTGGGTTTTACCCAGTTCAGGGTCAGGATGCACGAGAACCTCGCTCGTATAGAAGTCACACAGAATGAACTGGAAAATGCTTTGCTGAATAGAGAGAAAATTTCACAGCATTTGAAATCCCT
>DUGT01000120.1:2733-3534 GCA_013331275.1 Methanosarcina sp.
AAGGATAAGAAAAATTATGAAAGAGATCTGTATCCGAAAAGCCAGTAAGTCAGACCTGTTAGCAATTCAGAGGCTCCTATCAACTTACTTTCTTGACATGGAGGGACTTGAACCTGAAAATTTCATGCTGGCTGAACTCGATGGGAATATTGTCGGTTGTGTTGCTCTTATTAAATCCAAATCCCACGGTAAGGATTTTCTAGAGATTCATTCTATTGCAGTCCATCCGAACTTCAGGGGAAAAAGGGTCGGAACCACGCTTGTTAAATATCTTCTAACAACTATTGGGGATCAATGTTGCGACTTGTATGTCAGGACAACTGCTCCTATCTTTTTTGAAAAACTAAATTTTAAAAAAATAGAGAATTCTGAAAAGTTATCTGTCTGGGAAGATTGCGAAAACTGTGAGCATTTTGAGACGTGTACGCAGCACGCGTTGAAATATTCTTGTAAACACTGAATTTTCAGTTCAATTGTTAAGCCTAAATTCCCAAACCTCAACATAAATTTCTACATAACTATTTATTATCTTTTCTTTCAAAAAAACAGGAAAATAAGAGTCTTTTTCCATGTTCTGAGTTTTGGTCTATAGGTTAACTGTTAGCTGAATTAATACCTGACTTTGAAAAACTCCGAAAGAGCGAAAAAGATTTCAATAGTATTTTATATCGGGACATTATTTCTATTACTTTAACAACCATTGCAAATAATTGGAATTTTAATTAAAAAATTTTGATTTTTCCGTGCTGTTTAGTAATTGTTTTTGGTTGCAATCAAAATCAATGCTCAGTTTATCAATGC
>DUGT01000120.1:3713-12744 GCA_013331275.1 Methanosarcina sp.
CAATGCTCAGTTTATCAATGCTCTATTTCGACAACACCGGGGAATAATGAGCACTGAAAGAAGGGAAAAGAGGAAGGACGAATGAAAAAGACAGAAAAAGCGTATTCAATAGCTTTAGCTTCAACAGCCATGATTTTATTTTTGATGTTTGCCTTATCCATGGCATCGGCATCTCCTGAACAAAACCCACAAACTGTCGCTCTATCGGATATCAGCAGTGGAACAGGAGATTCTTCTGATGACAAACTTGTTTTAAGTGAGTTATCTACAGAAGGAACTGACATATCTACGGAATTTATACAACCTGCTGCGCTCAAGATCACTGAAACTCGAATCACCACTAGTAAGTCAGAGCAGTCTGACCCTGTTATCTATGGTGGCAAAGTTGCGTGGACAGATTCTAGTAATGAAAAATCGGATGTTTACTTATATGACCTCTCGACCAAAAAGCAAACTAAGATTACTAACAGTGGACATGCATTTTTTTCTACTATGTATGGGAACAAGATTTTGTGGCAGGATTGGTCTGACAGCGAAAACGGTAGAGTGTATATTCAAGACCTCTCAACTAATAAGAAAACTCTCATCACTACTTTAAGTGATGCCTTCGATAGTGCTTCAATTTACGGTGACAAGATTGTATTTACGACTTGGGGAGCTCTCTTAATGTATGATCTTTCCACTAAAAAACTAACTCCGATTCCTACTAATGTAAATGCAGCCTACTCTGATATTTATGGTAATAAAATAGTATACTGCTCGAATTTCCCCGATGAAAACGACAATAACAATATCTACATGTACGATTTATCCACTTCCAAGGAAACGCAGATCACTACTCATGCATCAGGGTATTCTCCTGCTATCTACGGTAACAGGATTGTATGGGAAGATGATCGCAATGGAAACTATGATATCTACATGTACGATCTTTCTGCTAAAAAGGAAACTCAGATCACCACCAATCCATCCGCTTCACGGAGTCCTGCAATTTATAGTAATAGGATAGTTTGGGAGGATGATCGCAACGGAAATTGGGATATCTACATGTATGATTTGTCCACTGGTCAGGAATGTCACACTACTAATAAATCCGATCAGTATGATCCAGAGATCTATAGTGACAGGATAGTATGGACAGATATACGAAACGGAAATCCTGATATTTACATTGGTTTTGTTTCAAATGTATCACAGCCAAAACCACCTGTTGCTTCATTTTCTGCATCTCCAACCTCAGGAAACTTGCCCCTTAAGGTGCAGTTTTCTGATAAGAGTACCGGATCACCAACTTCATGGAAATGGAACTTTGGAGATGGTAAAACTTCGACACTTAAGAGTCCTGTGCACACGTACAATAAAGCAGGTAAATATACTATTAGCTTAATGGTAAAGAATGCTGCAGGAAGTAATACGAAAACAATAAAGAATTACATAACTGTAAATGCCGTTCCTACAAAACCTGTTGCTGCGTTTTCTGTGAAACCTGCCTCAGGAAAAGTCCCTCTGAAAGTACAGTTTACTGACAAGAGTACAGGATCGCCAACCTCATGGAAGTGGAGTTTTGGAGATGGAAAATACTCAACAGTTAAGAATCCTGCACACACCTATACTAAAGCCGGAAAATATACTGTCAGTTTAACAGTAAAAAATGCGAAAGGCAGCAACACTAAAACTATGGCTGGATATATTACAGTTTCCAAAAAATAAGTATTTCAAACTAAAAAGCAAGAAAAAAATCAAGGCTAAAGGTATGTATGATCGTTGATCAAATCTGAAAAAAGGTGAAAGTAATCTTTTTTCAGATTTGATAACTATCTTTTTACAATTTTCAATAACTTATCTTAAAATCCAATTCTTTGACTTATTTTTAAGCTAATTTAAAGTGTTTTCTACCCTATTCTTGCTTTTTGTGCCAAAATATCTAATATTAAAAAATTCTACGTTTTTTCATGCAAGGGAAAGGCATTCAATTGATAAACACCGCAAATGATTGAGATTTTAAGTAAGAAATTTTGATGTTTTTCAGGTTTTTAGCGATGTATAGCTGGTACAGGCAAAATATTAAGTTCTTCTAAAAGTGGGCATTATTGTTGAAGAAAGATTAAACATGTAAGCATAAATAAGTGGATAATTTGGACACATATCAATATAGAAACTCATAATTTGATTTTTGAATCCCATAATTGGAATAGTTAATCGAGTATAGTATCATGAACAAATGATCCTGAAAGCCTTGATGATTCAGAACAAAGTAAGTTCTATATAATTTTATAAAATCGATACATAAAAAGTTAAAACATGAGTAAAGTTCATTAAACCGTTACGGTTTGATAAATTTAAATATGTAAACGGTTTAATTTAATATATGAAATTTTTTAACATGACTTTTGGGACAACAAATCTGTTTCATAATAAATGTGAATACAGATCGAGATGTGTTGGGTATAAAGATAATTCTTATACGTGTACAAAAACACTGGATAAAAACTACTGTGGAATTTATAATCAGTTTTTACAGGAAACCTGAGTTATTAAACACAAAACTATAATAAATTCGGATTTAGGTTACTCTGTCAAACTTCTGTTTTTTGTTTTACTATGAATTAAATCATAAAATCTCAAATCCGAAAAACAGGAGTTTGATTCCTTTTTATCAAATTTGAAAGCCGTTATTTTAAATGCTGCCTAAGTAACTGGCTGCTTAAGAAAATATTAAAATCCGAAAATTTAAGAAAAATCACTAAAAGTTGACGAAACATTATTTTACGAAAAAAGATAATGAAGCACCTTATGCTCACCCTTGGGATAGTAAACACCTATGATAAGATCAAAGTTCTCGATGCACATTATCGTGCAATTGCAAGAGCTGCTCCGATCTGCCATGCTTTTGGATTCCACTTAGCCCTTTACGATTTTCCTTTCAAGATGAGTGCAGAAGAACTGGTTGCTTATGTAATGGAAAAAACCACAATAGGAGAATCGGGAAGTTATCTCAAAATTCTTTATGAGAAAAACTATTTGTCAGTCTCCGATCTTCCGAAAAAGGGATTTCCCTCTCAGTTTGGGGAAATTGTAATAACTACCTCAAAACCTGATCCAAAAAAGCAGGTTACGCCTGTAAATATTGCCAAAGAAGCTCTTCGAAGTCGTTCATTTTTATTTCTTGTAGGGCTTGGGCACAAAGGGCTTCCTAAGGAACTTTTCGAGAGAGGAAAATACCATCTGGACATTACCTGTAAAGGGCTTTCTCTTGAGACATGTACGGCAATAGGGGCAATTCCGGCTCATCTCTCAGGGCTCATGGCAAATCTTGAAACTAAAAAATAAACTTCTGAAACAGGTTTCTGGAGGTAAAAACGGAAAACTATTTCAGTTGTTCGCTCATAAAGTTTCATTTAATTAAAAAATTTCAAACGAATTTAAAAGAAATTCCGAAATCAATATATACAACGATTTACAATTAATACTATTTGTGGGTAAGAACAACGCTCGCTGCGCTGTTGTGGGGTTTTTAGCCCGTTGAAAATAGAATTCTGGCCTGCTTTTAGGTTTTATCCAAAGGATTGAAGGCTCTGAACCTTATTGCAGGAATATGTCCACAGAGAATTAGAGAATGATTTTGGTTGAACTCTCTGGAGGGGCTGGGAATTCTAACCTGCATTCAATTGCCGCTTCCAAAAAGAACGGGAACTTTAACCCGATTGCAGGGCCCTCAAATTCCAAGGACTACTTTAACCCACATGTAAGCGCAAACTTTGAAGAGACAGGAGGAAAATTTATGAGTGAATTAAAGCACGAATACGGAAAAAGAAAAGAATATAGACGTAAACACCAGGAAAATGGTTATCATGCCGTTGTAAAAGGCTGTACCGACAACCTGGACTCAGATGAACTAGACCTTTACCGCTTTATGATAGGCGGGGTGCAGGGTAAATAACCTGCAAAACCTTTTTTTATTTATCGTTCCTAAAAAAGAAGCATGTACGATGTATATGCGGTCCGTGAAGATTTTCCTGTTCTTAAAGAAGTCGTGTACCTTGACAGTACGGCAACTACTCAGACCCCTATACCTGCAGTTGAGGCTATGGTCGAGTACTTTTACAGGTATGCTGGTAATCATGGGAGAGGAGCCCATCGTCTGGCAAGGGAGGCTACGAACCGCTATGAAGATGCAAGGGAAACCATTGCTCGTTTCCTGAATGCTGAGCCTTCGAAGACCGTTCTTACGAAAAATACCACTGAAGGAATCAATCTTATTGCAAACAGTTACCCATGGGAAGCTGGAGACCATATCGTTACAACTGTGCTAGAACACCATTCTAATCTTTTGCCCTGGCTGCGTCTGCAGAAAAAAGGGGTAAATGTTACGATTGTAAATCCAGATAGTAAGGGAAAAGTCGATGTCTCTTCGATAGAGAAAGCCTTTACTGAGAAAACCAGACTAATAGCCATAAATCAGGTTTCAAATGTTTTCGGTTCCGTCCAGGATGTAAAGAATATTACTAAACTTGCCCACAGGTACGACATAAAAGTCCTTGTCGATGGGGCTCAATCTGCAGGACATATGCCTGTGAGCCTTAAAGACCTGAACTGTGACTTTTTTGCAACTGCCGGACATAAAGGCCTGCTTGGACCTCAGGGTACAGGTGTCCTCTATATCAAAGAACCAGATGTGCTTGATAGTGCCTTGGTGGGAGGAGGTACGGTTTCGGATGTTAATGGATGTACTTACGTGCTTGAACCTTCTCCGGCCTGTTTTGAAGCCGGAACTCCGAATATTCCTGGAGTTATAGGTTTAGGAAGATCAGTCGAATATGTAGAAAAAATAGGAGTCCCTGAAATCGAGGCACATGAAGTAAAGTTGTCAAGGGAAGCTGCAAAAAGGCTCTCTGAACTCGAACATGTAGAGGTATACGGGCCTGAAGATAGGGTAGGGATAGTACCGTTTAACGTAAAAGGGCTTCATGCTCACGATGTTGCACTGATCCTTGATCAGACAAGGAAAATTTGCGTCAGAAGCGGGCATCACTGTGCAATCCCAACTATTCGCTTCCTGAATGTAGACAGCACTGTAAGAGCTTCTTTTGCACTCTATAATACCGAAGAAGAGGTGGATATACTGGCAAATGCGGTTGAAGGGCTCAAAGCACTCGTCTCTTGAGACACAACCCTTTTTAAAAAGGCTTGAGCGAAAACAATGTGATATGGTGTGATATGGTTTAAATAAATACACAATTTTCAAGATGCCTGTTATTCATGAAAACTCTTTGACAGTGAGTTCTGCTTTTAAATAATACGTTCCTGGATTCATTAACAACCTGGATATTCTAAGTCATCCGGATAAATATTAGAAATCCCGGTACATAAATGAATATGGGACAAAATTATTTGGTGTTTCCTGTCTTGGCTTTAGTAGGTGTGTGTTCCTACAATTCTAGCATATTCAAAAGTCATTCAACAATGAAATTGTTCAAGTTCATATTTCCTGTGATCTATAATTGAATTTGATGAATCCAATATACGTTGCTTGAAGTTGGATACCAGAAATGTGATTTTGGAAAAATAAGACTATACGCACCTGGGATACAAAACCAAGCACGACAGACAATAATTCAAAACCTGTGTTTTAAATAACTGAAGGTTAAAATATATTTTATTTCTCAGTTCAATCGCATAAGTCCTAAATAACATAAATACTCATTTAAAAAAGTGGTTAAAACTATGTCGGAAGTTAATTTTAATTCCAAGGCTTTTACATATGCAGATAATGCATTGGTTCAAAAATCAGCCTCTGAAGTACTTTTGAAGTTATTATCAATCCAACCTGAAGAAGATGTACTTGATATAGGCTGTGGACCAGGCCATATCACAAAAAAAATTGCACAAGTTACAAAAGGAACCGTACAGGGCATTGATGTTTCTCAAGGCATGATAGAGCAAGCAGTAAGCTCTAGTAAAGAGCTTCCTAACTTAAAATATTCTGTCATGGATGCTGAAAGTTTTGAGCTAAATACAAAATATGATGTCATTGTGTGTAACTCGTGTTTTCAGTGGTTTCAAAAACCAGAACAAGTATTGATGCGTTGTTTTAATGTGCTTAAGGAAGGAGGTAGAATAGGAGTACAGGCTCCAGCTACTCAATCTTATTGCCCTAACTTTATTTCAGCAATAGAAAAAATCCGTATGCATCCATATACACGAGAGGTATTCAGTCACTTTAAAAGCCCGTGGCTCTTCTTTGACAGCAAGGAAGAATATAAGAGACTTTTTATGAATTATGGGTTTGATATAATTTATAGTGAACTTCGAGAAGAATCAAATCTCTTTTCTGTTGAACAAGCGTACAAAATATATCAATCAGGAGCTGAAAACGGTTACTTAAACCAGTCTTTTTACACAGTTACTTTGACAGACGATTATATCAGTACTTTTCGTAAACTAGTTAAAGAAGCTATTAAAGAACAGGCAGATAGTTCAGGAATGGTTAACTTAAAGTTTGAAAGAATATACTTAATTGCTAAAAAACAATGAATTTCCAGCCTTCTGTGCATGCTTATGTGACTGGATCATGTCCCTAAGTTATTGAACTGATATTTTGAACGTTAACAATTCCTTTAAACTCCCATGTGATCAATTATTTTTTTCGGTCACTAATAGAGTTTTCTTGATCTATTTTCTATTTCCAGAGTCAACTTCTTATGAACCTTACAAGAGATATTATAATTGTGTCTTTATCCAAACTTGTGAGGAATCTATTTCTGAAGCTATTTCGATCCCCAAACAATAGTAAAATTTACGCAATGAACGTATCCTAAAACTCAAAATTGAGTTTCTAAATTATAAATAATTTATTGAAACTTTTTTGACGTACAAGCATTTTCCTCATAAATGATTTAGTGCCAAGAAAAGTAGCGTGCTTTGTTTGGAGTTTTAATTAGGATACATTACCGTTTAACAGAATCTAAATAACATGCAAAGTTTTTTTAAGATGTCCATCTTATATGACCTAAAAAACCTGAGGACAAGAGTTTGGACAATATAAAAGAAATGTTAGCAAAGAATAAATTTATTTCGGAGTTATTGGAGAAAAAGGGTGACTATAAGTCTATCACAGAAGTTGTAACAAAAGTTAGAAGTTGCTTTGATAAACCTTTGAAAGTTTTGCCAGTTTATGATCCGGAAAAAGAAGGATCTCTTGTAGATTTTATAGTGCCTCACGGGTTAAAAGAACTCGAAAGATACTGGCTTCAAGAACCCTACACTTTTGTGTCGATCCTGGAAGACCGTAGATCGACATATTACAGGCTTATTGAGCCTTCTCTTACAAAATTTGAAAAAGAACTCATAGAAAGAATTTATGAAGATTTTCAGGACATCCTGGTTCTTGGTTCTACGCATTCCGCATCCGAAAAAGATGAGTTTCTTGTAGATAGAGCTCTCTTTCTTCTTGAACGTTATAAAGCTGACATTCCAAAGGCCTCAATTTTAAAAATTATGTATTATCTTAGAAGAAATCTGCTGGGCTACGAGAAAATCAATTCTCTCCTTTATGATCCTTATATAGAGGATATTTCATGTGACGGAGTGGGAATCCCTCTCTATGTTTATCATAGCCGATATCTCAATATTGAATGTAATATTACTTTTGAAGAAGAGGAACTTGATGCTCTTGTAATCAAGATGTGTCAGTTGAACAATAAACACATTTCTATAAGCCAGCCAATCGTGGATGCGACAATTCAGGATGGTTCAAGACTTCAGGCTGTTTTAGGAAGAGAGATTACTCCTAGAGGTAGTTCTTTTACTATCCGTAAGTTCAGGAAAGATCCAATGACTCCTATAGATCTTCTTGGCTATAAAACGTGCGACCTTGACATGCTAGTATATTTCTGGCTGGCTATCGAAAATGGCCATAATATGCTTTTTGCAGGTGGAACAGCGTCAGGAAAAACATCTATACTGAACGCTACATCCCTGTTCATGCCTTCTACAACGAAGATAGTCTCTATCGAAGATACACGGGAACTCTTACTCTACCATAATAACTGGGTTTCCGGGGTTGCAAGGGAGGGTTTTGCTGCAGATTCTTCGGGAGAAATTACAATGTACGATCTTTTGAGAGCTGCTCTCAGACAGCGTCCGGACTATATTATTGTAGGTGAAGTAAGAGGCAGTGAAGCTCTCACTCTTTTCCAGGCAATGTCAACAGGACATGCAACAAGCTCAACAATGCATGCGGGAGATGTGCAGACCGTTGTAAACAGGCTCACTCACGAGCCAATAAACGTGCCTCACGTTATGCTGCAATCTCTAAATGTGCTCTGTATTCAGGAGCAAGTGTACATAGAAGAAAAAAGAGTTAGGCGAACCCGAAGCCTTGTAGAAGTTCTGAATGTCGATCCTGAAACAGGAGATTTAGGCATAAATGAGATTTTCAACTGGGATCCTCAGGAGGACTGCTTCGTTAAGGTAGGAGATTCTCATGTTCTACAGGAAATTATGACTATAAGAGGATGGGATACCAGTCAGTTAGGAAATGAGATGGAAAACCGGAGAAAAGTTCTGGCTTATATGTACGGAAAAAGCATAAGAAACTATATTCAAGTGTCCATTGTAGTTCAGGCATACCAGATTCATCCAAAGATGGTTATGGAAGCTATAGAAAATGATACTCTGGAGAGTATGATACAGAACATGGCTTTTTAAGAGCAAACTTCTTGAGGAAAAGTTTGCTCGAAATTGAGATAACATTTAAGTTTGAGGAACTTATCCCCAAAATCTATCGATGTGCTCACAAGCCTTTTCAAAAAACTGCTTGCCCGCAAGCCTTTTAAGAAAAGGCTTGATCGAAAACCACTGCCAGATCGAAAACTTCAAGAAGGCTTGATCGAAAATCACTGCTAAACCTAAAACATCATGACGGCATGATCACAAGCTTTTTCAAAAAAGGCTTGATCGAAAATCATCGATAAACCTAAAACATTATGACGGCATGATCACAAGCTTTTTCAAAAAAGGCTTGATCGAA
>DUGT01000120.1:12969-25645 GCA_013331275.1 Methanosarcina sp.
AAAACATCATGACGGCGTGATCAACCGGCGCAACGGTTGCTATACAAGAATATAGCTGCTTAAGAGGGGGAATATGACTTATACTATCCTGGATGAACTAGCATATCGGTTTTATGGGGACTTCTTCTATAAAAATAAAGAATATTTCCAAGATTTAAAGGTAAAAATACGCTATTCTCATATCTCTATGTCAGTAGACCAATACCTTGCTTCTACTTTAATGTACTCAGTAATTGCAGGAATTGCCTCAGGAACTTTTGGCTTATGGTTGGGATTCAAAACCTTTGGGAACCCAGTTTCGCGACTTAGCCTTTTTATAGATCCTACACGTGCCGAAATTGCAGGTGAATATGTATATCCTCTTGCAATTCTAGTTGGTCTTATACTGTTTCTTGTTAGTTTTTTTGCAGTATTTCTCGTGGCATATATTTATCCTTATTTTCAGGCTAATAATCGACAAGCTTCTATCGATAAGTCCATGCTTCCGGCAATAAACTATATGTATGCTCTGACAAAAGGGGGCATGTCAATTTATGATGTGTTCAGGTCTTTGAGCAGACATGAATACGTATTTGGCGCAACTGCGGAAGAAATCTCCTATATTGTAAGAGATATGGACTACCTGGGAAAGGATTTTATAAGTTCCCTTAAAGTTTCCAAGGAACGCACCCCTTCAGAAATTTTCAAAGACTTCATTGATGGATTAATCGTTGTTTCAAGCAGCGGGACCATTACCGAATATATAAAAAATAAATCCGAGCAATATCAAGGTCTGGCCGAAATGGCAAATAAAAACCTGCTACAGAGACTTGACGTACTTGCCGAAATCTACGTGACAGGTCTTGTCGCAGGCCCTCTTTTCATAATGGTAACCCTTGTTGTACTACAGTTTTTCCGGCCGGCTTCAGCTCAGATCCTTTACATGCTTATTTATGTGATATTACCTCTTGCAACCCTGCTATATTTAGTACTTCTCGATACTATGGGAGAACTTTCCATTGCTCCGAAAAAAGGTAACGTTCGCAGTTTTATAATAAACCTTTCTGATATTCCTGAAATTGATTCCGGGCTTACTGAGGAGGAGGAGCAGAAAAGGAGAAAAATGTACCTATTGTACAGGAAACTTTATAGGTTCAGAGACATGGTGTTCAACCCTTACAGGACTATCAGGAATGAGCCAAGATACACGTTTTTCTTCGGCGTTCCGCTTGGAGTATACTATCTTACTCAACTTCCAAGAAACCTTAGAAACAGATTTTTTTCTAGTTTCCATCACCTGAACATACGTTTTGACCACGTCACTGACAGTGCTATAAAGTTAATTACTGCTGTTGATGATTATTTTGTCATTTTTATTGTCGTTGCCCTGATCCCTTTTATAATTTTTTATGAAATCAAGGCGTGGAGGATACGCAAAATTGACGAGAAAATGCCCGACTTTTTGAAAAGTCTTTCCAGTATGAACGAGTCAGGGATTATGCTTGCAAATTCCTTAAAAATAATAGCTGAATCCAAAATGGGAATCCTTAGTAAAGAACTTAAAAAATTAAAGGAAGACCTTTCCTGGGGCACTTCCACGTCTAAAGCCCTTATGAACCTTGAAAGCAACATAAGAACACCTTCTTCAAGCCGAACTCTTCACATTTTAGTAAAAGCAAATGAGTCTACAAGTGACCTTAAAAACGTACTCTCGATTACTGCTAAACAGGCCAGAAATGATGAGGATATGAAAAAAGAACGCTCATCATCAATGGTGGTTTACGTTGTTACGATCTATGTAGCCTTCTTCGTTTTCCTTTTCATAGTTTATATCCTGGCTACTAACTTCTTCCCTCAAACTGCTTCTTTCGCTACCTCTTCGCAGGGAATGGGCAGAATTGGCGGATATTTTAATGTAGAAGAATACAGTATGCTCATGTTCCACTCCGCCCTGGTACAGGCCTTCACTTCCGGAATTATCGCCGGGAAGATGGGACAGGGGTCAGTGTATCTGGGCTTGAAATACAGTGTAAGTATGGTAATAATAACTTACGTGGTTTTCACCATGTTTGTTTGATCTTTTCCAATCGTTTTCTATGTCAGAAAAAAGATAATGTATCAGTTGCAACACAGTTAACATTTCTAGCAAAACACACTTATTCAATATAAACTTTGTTCATTAATAGACCAAAATATGTATTTATTAAAATGAATTATATTTAGTTTAAATAAATTGTCATAAGAAGTTATGTGCTTGATTACTTCTTTTTTCCTTATTAAATCCGTAATATAAAATCTATGTTTTTCATAAAGCCTGAGATCTTCTTGCCAGTAAATATATTTAAAATCAGCACTCTGTGGCTATAATCTTTATTGTTCTTCTTTTATTTTCTCGTTTTCGAGATGATTATCCAGATGAATATAATATTTCAATTAATTAAAAATTTAGGATTTTAGTGAATGACGTCTTCATAAAAATATATAGCACACAAATTAAAAAAGTTTATATGTTTGCGTATAGATTCAAATTCATTAAGAGTGGGGTGTACTCATGACTGAGAGTGTAAATTATACAGGTAATTCGCAAAGAAGTGTGCAGATGCAGCCGCAGCTGTCAAAAAGCGATATTTTTGGAGTACTACAAAACGACCGACGAAGATATATTCTTGAATTTCTCCGTACTCAGGGAAGCCAGAGCATACGTTCTCTGTCCGAAGAAATTGCCCGTGTTGAGTCCAAAACAGAAGAGCCGAAGAGTAACGTAAGAAAAAGCGTATATATTTCACTGCTCCAGACACATATTCCAAAAATGGAAAGCCTTGGAATCATTGCCTACAATAGGGAGCAGGACACTGTAGAACTTCTTCCTGCTTCTCGGGACTTTGATGTTTACATGGAAACCGTTAAAAAAGGGGACATCCCCTGGAGCCATTTTTATCTTGGCCTGAGTGCGCTTGCTATTGTTGGCAGTGTCACAATTTTTACAGGTTTTATCCAGTGGATCTCAAGCCTCCAATGGATGCTCTTTACAAGCATAACCTTCTTTGTATCTTCAGCAGCCCATCTGCGCCATGTCCGCAAGCTTGAAGAATAGCTCTCCACGTTTGCAACGCAACCGAAAACCGATCAAAATCGGTTATCGGTTCCCTTTTTAGTTCTTTTTCTAAACATATTCTGATGATGGTAACCCGTCATTAAAGAATTGAAACGACTCAAAACTTCTACTTTTCCCGGAATCTTTTTGTTCTCTCAGGGCACAGGCAGTATAATCCAGGCTTTACCTCCTCCTAAGTTTTCTTTGCTCACTCGCAAAGCAGTATATAAACAAGTTCTGAACAAGCAGGAACTTACAATAAAATTATATATTTTTTTCCCTGACATCCAGGTAACCTATCCTTTTCTAGAGCATCCTGACATTAACCTACTGTTACTTTCCTGCTGAACCTACAGTGCCTCTTACTAATGTTAATCTCCTCTTAACAGCTCAAAATTTCGACTAATTTGCCAATAACTATCTCCAAACGGACCATAGATGGGAATAGCTCAGATTGCGGAAGTGGGGTGAAGGACCAAGCCTAGAAATGGGCTTCATCTATTTCCTTTGCAGTGATCTGGGAGTAAACGAATAAATTCCTCGGATCAAACGGGAGTGAAGGGGAGTAAAGGATGAAGTCCAGAAATGGGCTTTTCTTCTTTCCTTTGCTACGATTTGGGGAGCAAATTGACAACTGAAAATTAGATTGATCAAGTTCAGATCGTGGGATTGGGGATGAAGAGCGAAGATCTAATTCCGAAATGGGTTTCTCCTCTCTTCCTTACAGCGATCGGGAAGTAAATTGACAGGAAGTAAATTGACAATAATAAGATTGATCAAATAGGTGGAAAGAAAATGCTTAACAAGAAAATGCTTTTGAGCGTGCTCATTATTGGTGTAGTTGCAACTGTCGCAGGAGCTGGAACATGGGCAGCATTCAGTGACAGTGAAACAAGTACTGGAAACACTTTTACAGCTGGAACATTAGATCTCAAACTAAATGGCGCAGACGGAATTTCCGGTTTTAATATTGGAAATGTCGCTCCTAAGGACCAAGGTACTGCAGGAACTATTACAATCAAAAATGCTGGAACTATTAGTGGGGACCTTATTGTAAGTTCTGCAAATATAGTAGAAAATGAAAATGATATGAACGATGCTGAACAAGCAGTTGATTCTACTCCTAACGGCGATCTTGGCAGTGCAATAACTATATCAATTTATGATGGAGCGACCCTTCTCTACCAGGGATCTGTAGCAGGTCTCACTGACGCAAATCTCGTATCTCTTGCCGGTTCTGAAGAAAAAACTTTAACTATTGATTATGAAGTTAGTGATGCTGGCAACGAGATTCAGAGTGATGTTTTAACATTTGACCTGGTATTTACTCTCAACCAGTGATGAATAATGATTAACTAGTGGGGATTTATCCCCACTACTTTAAGGAGGCATCAAAAGTGAAAGTGATACCTTCAGTTTTGTTAATCTCTTTTGTACTTCTTCTAGTTTCTGCAGGTACATGGGCATCTTTCACTGATGTTGAGACAGCTTCAGGAAATGCAATTACTGCAGGAACTATGGACCTGTACATAACGGATCACGGTCCAATCATTGACCATGAGTGGACGCTCATTAATATGGCCCCTGGGGGCACTAAGTCTGGTCAGCTTAATTTACACAACAATGGAACCGTTGCAGATCATGTAGAAATCACATTCTCAACTGTTTGTCAAGATCCTGGTTATGAGGCAGGGACAAATGAAGAAAGCGATACACTCGATGGTGCGGATGGGATGGATAAGTACTTGAAAGTGGTATCAATGTCATATACTAAATATGGATCGGGAATAAGTTCTGGAAATTTAGTTAAAGATGGGGTTTCATCTGTTATCACTGACAGAAATGGAAACGGTTACATTGACCTTGCAGATCTTAATGGTATAACGCTGGATAACTTAGAGGCGCCAGGACCTATGCAGACATATCCCATAGACTTCGATATGGAAGTACGTTTCGATGAAAGTGCTCCAAATGACTACCAGGGAGATGAATGTATATTGACAATGAAATTTGACCTGAAATAAGATCCAAGTCAATAAAACCTAAGTCAGTAATAGAGCAAATTAGAAGGAAAGGGAGCAAAAAGAGAAAACTGTAAGTGTATCTTTCCTTTCTATTTTTTGACATGAGAGTATATGAAAATAATACATTTTTTGATCGGATTGATATTTATCGTCATCGTTGTACCTATAGTCGCTACTCTGGTTCCTACAGGTCCAGTTAAGTTCATGACTGTGACAGGAAACAGTATGGAGCCCACAATAACATCCAGTGATATAATTGTGGTCGACACTACAAAAACGCAGCCTGTAGTTGGGGATATAGTGTCTTATCACCATACATTTGAAGAAAATCAGAGACTTATAGTCACACACCGGATAGTGGGAGTGGAGATCGGGGGGTACAGGACCAGAGGAGATGCATACACAAAGGCAGACGGCTACATTGTCACTCCTGAAGACGTGATAGGAGTTATGTGTTTCAAGATCCCATACCTGGGTGAACTCGTTCACTTTGCAGGAACTTCTAAGGGACTTTTATTGCTTGTAATCTTCCCTGCACTGATACTGATCGTGCAGGAGTTACGTGAGATTACTCGATTAATAGAGAGATAAATAAATTAAGGGAGATAAGGGAGGATAAACATGAGGGCGTTCGATAAAATAATACTTTTTGGAATGATGTTAACCCCTCTCGTTTTATCTGAAATTACATTCGCCTGTTTGACAGACAATACCTTTGCTTACTTCAGTGACATGGAGTACAGTACTGGAAACACAATAACGGGAGGTACATGGAGCAACGAATCCAGCTTCCTTGTTGTATCCGACAGCAAACTTACCGGAAACGACGAAAAGCTTCAAGGAATCACTCTTGATGTAAGTGAAACCCAGAACGTGACTATCGATAAATTTCAGGTATGGTGGGATTCTACTCTAGGGGATACAAGTCATATAACGAATATAGGCATAGATGGGAACGAATTCTTTAGTGGTAGCCGGTCAGTGGGGGAAATCGTGGATGGAGAGGACTATCTGCTTGAAGCCGGATCCTCTGCAAAACTTGATCTTTATTTTGACAGCAATGTTTCGAATCTGGCTCCGTTCACCATTAACATTGTTATGAACGATGGATCTGTGAAGAGCTTTGTAACGGGTCCGAAATATCATTCGGATGTTACGGAAATCTCTAAGACGAATCAAGAGTCCAATCAGAACGAACAGGGAGTTGAACAGGAAGTACCTTTGACAGAAGCAGAAGATCGTCAAGCGCAGGCAGAATCTGTAGACAGTCAGGAACCTGTAACAGATGAAGACGAAAATCAGAATACTCCAGAAGCTTTCACAATAGATACTAAAGAAGAGAGCCAGGATGCAAAGGAAAAAGCTATTGAAGATTCCGAAGAAGAGGGTCAGGATGACCAGAAAGGTTCCGTAACAGATGTAGAAGAGAGTCAAGATGAAGAGAGCCAGAAAGAACAGGAATCACCTGTAATAAACATAGAAGATGGTCAAGCACATGAAGATAGTCGAAAACTGGAAGATAGTCAAACACAGGAAGGGTCTGTAGATAGCCAGAAATCTGTGACAGGCACTATGGAAAGTCAGGGTTCGGACACTTCTGTAATAGATACTGAAGAAAAGAACCCTGGCACACAGGAAACTCCTCTTGAGAATTAGCGGGTGAAAGTGAAACATGAAGAAGAGAGAAATTATACAGGCTACAATTATCTTTCTGATTGCAGTTTTTCTTGTCAACTCCTTAATTCCATTTTTTACAGGTTCATCGCAAGCTTTGATTGTGCTGAGCGGGAGTATGACGCCTCTAGTACTTCCAGGAGATATGATAGTTACAAAATCGATCAGTCCGGATGAACTTACGATAGGGGATGTTGTAGTTTTCCGGGGTGCTGGAGTGAAAGCTGACAGTCTTGTAACGCACAGGATTGTAAATATACAGGAAGGAAAAGAGCGTGTCTTCCAGACGAAGGGGGATGCAAACGAGGAAATAGATGACTTTAAAGTCCCTGCATCTGATGTTGTGGGAAAACTGACTTTTGTTATTCCATTTGCCGGACATTTGCCTGAAGCCTCCAAAAATAAAAATCTGTTTTTCCTGACTGTCATTCTGCCCGCAGGCCTGATAATCCTCGATGAATTAAAAAACATTATTAAGTATAGCTCCCCAGCCAGAGCTCGAAAAACTGAACGAGAGCAGAAAAAAGTTGCCAGACGCACTTCTTATGTATTCGATGGAGTAAGGTTGTCTGCACTTGTTTTTATAATTGGGTCTGTTTTTACAGGCATATTCTTGCAAAATCTGGGAGGGAATGGACCTGTAGTCCTTGAGGAAGAGTACAAAGTAGAAAACCCTGGAATTCTGCCATCTGTATATGTTTTCACACCCGATAATCCAGAGCAGAAGTTTGCTATTGAGCACTGGTACGGAGTTATTCCTCCAGCTAACTCAACTCAGGTTATTGCACCTGAAAAGCCTCCTGCAAAATTGAGTACAGTTCCCTATATATTGCCGGCTTTCTGGATAATTGAGCTTGCGGAAATAAGTCCTTATCTCCCGACTGCTTTCGGTATCTTGCTTTATGTATCAGCTTTTACATTGCTTCTGTCTCCCTTTTGGTGCCGGAAATCGGGAATTAGATCGCATAGAAAAAAGATCTTGGTTCACTGGCTGCTTGCACAGAGTAAGAGGGCTCTCAATCTTGGATGAACTTACGAAAAGAACCATTCGGCTAAATCCAACTCTATGCTATCTTCTCTGTGCTATCATCTCTGTGCTATCATCTCTGTGCTATCATCTCTGTGCTATCATCTCTGTGCTATCATCTCTATGTTTATTATCTCTCTATTTTTTTACATTCAACCAACAAATTATCTAGGTAATAAATATCATCTAAATTCAACACTCAACATTGAACAAAAGATTTAAATGTTCAAATACTACACTATAAGGGAAAAATGGGGGTAAGATTCTGAAGATTGCACTCCTTAAGCTTAAAAATGCAGTAATTGATAGGTTTCGAATACTCATCCTTATATTCGGAATAATCATGATTTTTTCCGGGCTCTGGACTTATGAAGCATATGCAGGGACCGCTTACGAAGAAAGGGAGGAAATAGTTTCTTCTTATACGCAGTATGGCTCGTACACTTATACAGCGCCTGTAACGAAGTCTAATCCCCTTTATACAACCGGAACTGTGCTTGAAATGGGAAAGCCTGCGTATTTTTTTGCAGTATCCCCTACTGTTGATGTTTCTTTCACATACCACCTTAAAGCTACAGATTCTGCTAATATCAGCGTAAAAAGAGAGACAGTGATTGTTGCAACCAGTAAAGAAGTAGCTGAGGAAGAAGGGAAAGAAGACATAATCTTCTGGCAAAAAGAATTTCCTTTGAAGTCTAAAAGAGCGGTTGATATTGAAAACGACGAGCCTATCACCGAGAAATTTTCCATTAATGTATCCGAAATACAGTCAATGGTTAAAGGTGTGCAGGACCAGCTCAAATACCCACAGGGAGCAACAGTAGAAATCATAACTCGTGTCAGTTGTGAAGGACAAGTTAACGGAAAATATGTCAACAACACAAAAGATTTTGCTATTCCATTAGTAATGGGTTCTTCATACTATCAGATGCCTGAAGAACTGGAGTTTAATGAAAGTACTGCTTTATATAAGAAGATCAGAGTCCAGAAAGACTCGTCACTGTCAAACATTAAAAAACCACTGCCTATTTTTCTGCTCAGTATAGTTCTTGTAGGGACTATTCTATCCTGCAGGAAGATGAAAAAGACTGAGCCATCATATATCGAAAAGCTGGAAATAGAACAAAGACGTTCACCTTTTAAGGAACTTGTCAGTAAAGGTAAGCTTCCCGAAAATATAAGTTCCCTTATTAGAGTTGAGATAGCTTCTCTCCAGGAGCTTATCGATGCTGCTGTTGATATGAATGAACGCGTAATCTATGATGCAGAAACCGGAGTATATTTTATTATTCATAGTGGCATAATATATGTTTTCTTGGAAAACTCAAAGGAAAAAACCAATGCGAGTTAAAAACTAAGTCAGGTTTCTGACTTCGTTTAGAATTTCCAGTAGCCGTTTCCCTAAGCTCGAATTGAGATAATAACTGTGAGTTTTCAAATAATTCTCCCAAAAATGATAACTGAAACAGTGTTGTTATTTGGGAATCCCTGTGGAATGTAAGATGAATAATAATCAATACTGAACAAAAACTATGAATGAGTACAGACTCTTCCTGATTTGAGGAGACATGATGAAATAACTAGTGTTTCGATTCCAAAATCAATTCCTTAATTTCTGGAAAAATCCGTGATCTTTTAGTCTATTAAAAAGTTAAGTTTTATGAGCCTATTTTAGAATCACAGTACTAGTGTCGCATCAACCGTAAAATGTCATATAAAACCGATTCTAAATACAAAAATACTAGATTAAGTTTAAAATTTAAAAATTGTTAGAAAAAATGAGTTTCAGAACACTGTTACGCAGGAATGTTTCAAAATAGTTATTATTTTTACTATTGAATATAACATGTAGTAACTTATCTGATCTTTACTGCAATGAACCTGAGTTTATGGAATTGAGTATTAAAGGGCTCTTTATTTTTAAAGTTGAATATCAGTTTTAGAAAGTAAGCCGTTGGAACTTTTCATAAACCAGATTATCAAAAATATATAAGTCGATAAAATATTAAAATTATGGATATATAAAGATCAAATCTGTAGTATAGAATAACCAACATGACTGGATAAATTAGTCATTGGTAATCTATATTAGCTAAAGTGAGTGGGGTAACAAAGTGATTGGTATAGCAGCTGCTTTTGAAAAGGTGAAGATTCCGGAAAGTGGGGAAACTTTTTCAACTGGTTGGCTTCCTCCGTTGCCGGACTTAAGAGATTATACGGAAGGAACAACAGAAGAAGATACTAAAATTCCTCAAATGGCAGAAAAACTCGGGCTCCTGTCTTTCAAAACGAAATCTGAAGCTCCTGAGCTGCCTGCATTGGTAGACCTTCGAAACTGGTGTTCGCCGGTTGAAAATCAGATGGACCTGGGTTCCTGTACTGCTCACGCAGGTGTAGGAGTGATTGAATATTTCCAGAGGCGGGCCTTTGGAAAACATATTGACGGGTCAAGGCTTTTTGTCTACAAGACGACAAGAAACCTGATGGGAGTTATAGGAGATACCGGAGCCTGGCTCCGAGATACTATGGCAGCTCTTGTTCTTTGCGGAGTTCCTCCTGAAAAATATCACCCTTATACTGACAGAAAAATCCCGGGCCCGACAGGGGAACCAACCTTCGACGAAGAACCATCAAACTTTGTATATTCGCTTGCCGATAATTTTGAAGCCCTGAAGTATTTCTGCCATGATCCACAGGGTATGAATATCCTGCCTGCAGATGTTCTTTTTAGTGTAAAGAAGTACCTTGCGGCAGGAATACCTTCAATGTTCGGTTTTTTTGGTTTTCCCTCTTTCAACAATACAGATGTAAAAGGTGGAATTCCTTTCCCAGGCCCCAAAGAACAGGCAATATGGGGCCATGCCGTAGTTGCTGTCGGATATGACGATAATATAAAAATCAAAAACACCCTCAGCAACAAGGAAACCACTGGCGCTCTCCTTATTCGCAACTCTTGGGGTACGGACTGGGGAGACCAGGGGTATGGCTGGCTGCCCTATGAATATGTCCTGAATAAGTTCGCAGTGGATTTCTGGTCTCTTATCTCAATGAACTGGATTGACACAGGAAACTTCGGACTTAAACTCTGATGGCTCCGCAAATGTCGAGTTTTAAAAAACCTTTAATCAAGATTTCCTCCTACGCACATATGTTGCCTCGTATCAAAAATAGAGCCTGGTGAGAAGGTATGGTACCAAATGCAAAATGTAAATTTTGCAGAGATGGTTGAGGATGCAGCTTGGATGCGGCTTATGTGCCGTTTCTTTTTTAAAATACAATTTGAATAAGTTCCGGAGGAGTTTACGATTATATTGAACAATCAGGATTTGGGCCGTACTGTAGAAGTGGAGGCTCAAAGTGTAGTGACTGTACGCCTTGATGAAAATCCCAGTACAGGCTACCGATGGAATGTAGAGACCACCGAAGGATTGGAAATAGTAGGTGACAGTTTTGAGAGAGCTGGAGATGCGATGGGGACAGGAGGCGTTCGAGTATTACAGTTCAGGACCTTGGAAAAAGGCTCTCATAGGCTTAGTATTAGAAAATGGCGTGATTGGGAAGGAGAAAATTCGATAATAGATCGCTTTTATATTACTATTGTGGTGAAGTGAGTTTGAAATCCCATTAAATGCAGGTCAAAGAGAGAAGACAAATCAAATAATTAAGTTTAGGAATAAATTTCCGGTAGCTTTTTTCAATTTCAAGTCTAATTTCAGCAACTCTATACTAGCTAAGCATTTAACATCCAGAAAACAAGATTTCATCCTTAGCAATGTAACTTGCAATTGGATCTCTAAAACACTGAATTATATCACAGAGACTATACGTTTATTTTTATATTCCTTTTATATAAATACTCATATATGCCAGAAGAAAGCAAAACTGCCCTGACCTTCAAGGAACTTAAATGGAGTGATCTCGAGGACTGGGCCGGAGGGAAAGCAACTGCAAAGGGAATCAAATACCAGGAAGAGGAGCGAGTAAAAGAAATAAAATGCACATCTTCCGGTAGTCTGGTAGCTCGGGTAGAGGGGACAATAGAGTATTTCACAGAAATTTTCCTGAAAAACGGGAAACTAAGTTCGGTCTGTACCTGCCCTGTCGGACATGACTGTAAACACGGAGTTGCAGCCGTACTTGAGTATCTTGACCGTGTTGAGCAGGGAGAAGATTTACCTGTTGTTTCTGAGGAAGACACTCTTATTAAAAGATCCAGAAGAGGATTTGCAGGAACCGAAATTTCTGAAGCCTATGAGGCCGAGGATTCTTCAAGGTTTCTCCGCGAGTATCTGGAAAAGCTGGAAAAACGGGAATTAATTGAGATATTGACAACGTTTGCGAAAAAAGATAACATGCTTGGCAGGTATCTGAGAGACCGCCAGAACCTTGCAACCAAAAATCCGGAAGGAGTTATTGGGAGCATCTATTCCGAGTTGGATGAGCTCTGGAGAGAATTGAAGAGCTCGGATTCTGATTTCTGGAGTTACGAAGGTGAAGAAATGCCTGATTTTTCAGAGGTACAGGTTCGGCTGGAAAGCCTCCTTGATTCAGGTCATCCTGATGAGATACTTGATATCGGAAAAGAGCTCATGGATAGGTATAAAGAAATTGAGGAATATGATGAAGAAGGGGATGTAGGAACACAAATTTCCGGCTGCATGGATGTTGTATTTAGAGCTTTATCTCAGTCCTCTCTTTCTGCACATGAGAAAATGCTTTACGCCCTTGAACTTGAGCTAAAAGATGATTATAGCATTCTTAATGAACCTTCTATCTGGAGAGAAACTCATGCTCAGGAAGAGTGGAAGCTATTTGCAGAAGCCTTGAAAGTCAGATTGCAGGAAATTAATAAAGAAACAGAAACAGAAACAGAAACAG
>DUGT01000120.1:25887-27925 GCA_013331275.1 Methanosarcina sp.
AACAGAAACAGAAACAGAAACAGAAAAAGATATCCTGTACGAGTCATCCTGGGAACGAGATTATGTTGTTGACAGGCTTATCGATGCCTTGAGAAAAGCCGGGCTTTCTGAAGAGATTATTCCGATCTCCGAACTCGAAGCCGAAAGGACAGGTAATTATACAAGGTTTGTCAGAGAACTACTCGATTTCGGGCAAAAAAAGAGAGCAGAAGAATGGATTTATAGAGGAATCAAAAAACTGAGGGAATATAGGCCTGGTACCGCCTACGAGCTCTCACAAACCCTTATTGAAATTAAAGAGAATGAGGAAAACTGGCTTTTTGTAGCTGCTCTTGAGACGGAAGAGTTTTTCAGGTTTCCACAACTATCCAGCTATATTCGGATGCAGAAAGCCGCTAGAAAGATTGGGAAATGGAAGGAAATCCGAGAGGCTGCTCTCCAATATTTGAGATGTGGAAAGTTGCCAGCCAATCAGCCCAAAACTACAGACGAATTTTCAATCCTTCCTGGCATTCTTCCAAAAACAGGGTTGCTGGATGCGGAATCGTTAGAAAAGATTAAATCTCCTGCCCTTGGTCTGTTGATACAGATAGCTATTCAAGAAGATGATGCTGACGAGGTAATTCACTGGTATGGAGAGCTTAAAAGTGGCAAAGGCGAAGCTGAAAAAACCAGAAGATTCACCTTGGAAGAAGAAATTGCAAATGCTGTAAAGGACAAATATCCTGAGGTTGCGATCGGAATCTGGAAAAACATTGCAGAAGACTTGATCTCCAAAACAAAAGTAAGCTCATATGAAGAAGCATCAATGTACCTCCGAAAAATAAAGGAGATATTGGAATCTATTGGAAAGATTGAAGAATGGGAGGCTTATCTCAGGCAGATTCGAGAAGCTAACAGGCTCAAGAAGAAGTTGCTTGAAATTCTGGATCAGCTGGAAAAAAATCGAATTATTGGCAGGTGAAAAAAGTACAGAAAAAACTCTGCCTGGAAAATGGTTGGAATCTATATGCTCAAATTTATATATTTAAAATGACATAATTAAATCTAGGTTCAGGGTAACCTGGGCTTCAGACTAATTTAGACTCTAAATCTCGGATATGCTTTAAAAACAATGATCCAAAATACTGGTCTGAATAGAATAGTATAAACAAGTATGGAAAAAAGTTGGAAAAATAAAGGAGTCATAAAAGATGCCAGCAAAAGTCAAGAAAGAAGAATGTACAGGCTGCGGAACCTGTGTTGAAGAGTGTCCTGTAGAAGCAATTACTATCGATGAGGACGAAGGTTGTGCAGTCGTCGATGAAGATGAATGTGTAGAATGTGGAGCCTGTGAAGAGGCCTGTCCTAACGAAGCCATAACAACCGAATAACCTGGAAGAGTCCAGAACTCCATGTTTTAAACAGGTTCTGCAAAAACTGGTTATTCGAAGAATGGGTATAAAGCTTGTCAAGTAAAGAAAAGCCAATCAACGCTTGAAAGCTGCTTCCCATTCCGATTTTCTACTATTTAAAGATCGCCTGTTTGCTCCGCTTGACGAGGGGAGAACTTTTGTTTCGTATCCCATTGCTTTTATAATCGGTTCGTATTCTCCGGATTTTTTTCCGTTAAAAAGGACAAGTTTCAGGTTCGGAGCCATGTCTTTCAGCACTGAAAATTGGTTTATTTCTTCGTCCTTTATTTTTGTATCCTCGCTTCCTTTCCTTTCTCCGGCTTTGAAAACATCCCAGAGTCCTATTTTATTGCGCTTCAGAGTTTCAAGCCGATTTTGATAACTCCTGTTATGGAGGTCTTCTCCGATAATATTGCCAAGCAGCCTCCAGAAATCGTTGCCCGGGTGACCGTAGTATTGATGTTTCCTGATAGAAACATCTCCTGGAAGAGACCCGAGAATCAGGATTTCAGTATTTTCGTCAACGACTGCTGGGAAACCTTGCTTTTTCATTGCTTAAGTAAGCTGGAACTTGGATTATTTCAAGCTTTGGGAACGAAAAAGACTAAATTAACTGAAAATTAAACTGATCAAAAACTAAATTA
>DUGT01000120.1:28163-35551 GCA_013331275.1 Methanosarcina sp.
CTGATCAAAAACTAAACTGATCAGAAAACTAAACTGATCAAAAACTAAACTGATCAGAAAACTAAATTTAATTAAAAAATTAAATTTGAGTTATTTGTTCGGACAGATCTTTGTAATAGTTAATAAGTTCTTGACCCCATACAAGGGCGCTTTTCTCAAAACTTATCATTTCATGGTTATAGTATCTTCCTTCTTTAGAGATCATGGACAGCGAGATAAAGCGATCTGTAACAATGCTGGAAGCAAGCTCAATTTTCTGGTCACATACAAAAAGGAATGTATTTTTAAGATTCAAGAAATCTTCTACATCTGCCCTGTAATCGGAAACCAGTTTTTCATAGATTTGCCTTTCCAGAACAAGTGAAACCTCAATACCTCTTTTTGCAAGGTCAAGATATAAACTCGGATATCCAGGACGGAAAATTGAAGAAATCTCCATCACTGTCCTGGACTTGTAAAGAGGGTCCATAATTTCAGGAGGGTAATCAAAAATATGGGTTTTCTCAGGTAAAAGTTCCTTACAGCTGCCAAGTTCTCCAATTCGGTCAAGCAAGTGAGGAGGAAGAGTCCGCAAATTCTGCCTTGCCCAATAGTCATGGTTTTCGTCAAAGACCTGGAAAGTGGAGAGAAGAGGTTCCATTTTTGGGACAATAAGCTTTCCTTTTACAGAGAGACAATAACTGTCTCCTTTTTGCACCAGCATTCCTTCTTTGAGCAGGATTCGGATCTGGGCCATTATGGGGCTAGAACTGACTTTAAGCCCCCTCTTAATTTCTTCAATTGTCTTTGGCCCATCCTTCAGGAGTAAAAGCAAATTTTTCCTCTTATCCGAAAAAAAAATTGTGTCTATTAACTGAAGTTCTGTACTCATTCAATTTAGCCTCCGAAAAGGAATTCTGAAGCGATTCTGGAATTTGATTGTGAAGGCTTATGCCTCTACAAACTGCCTTATCAACTGGCTTACAGGCTACTTTGCAAATTGCTTTATGAATTACTGGCTTACAAGCTGCTTTGCAAATTACCTTATAAATTACTTTGCAAACCTATTTCTTTGTTTATCAGTTCAGGCTGAACAGCATGGATTCCTGAAGAGCTTCGCTCTCGGCTGTACTAATAAAATTATCAATGTATTGTTCGTTCTCGATTTGCCAGGCTCTGGATTTATAAAATTCTATTAGTTCTTTTGCCCAGTTTATGGCTTCAGGTTCGGAACAGGACATGTACTCATAATAAAATCTCCCGTTGTTGTCAAAGAGAGAAATTATCATGCCACGGTCTGAGACCATAAGTTCAGCCAGCTTGACCCCGTCATTACAGACAAAAAGCTCGGTATTTTGCATTGTGGCAAGTTTTCTTACTTTCTTTTCATAGTTCTGCATAATTTTTTCGAGTACTGACTCTGTGAAAATAAGGGTAATATCTGACTCCAGTCTTCCAAGCCTGGTATAAAGTGGAAGGAACTCAGGCCTGTAGAAAGACGAAAATACCATCAAATAACGTGATGAGGAGAAGAAATTCAAAAGTTCCGTACTCGGCTCAAAAATCTGGCTAGGATCAGGTTCAACCAGCTTGCAGTCCTTTAAGTCTCCTATTCTGTCGAGGAGGTATTTAGGAACTCCACTGAGATCGTGTTCGATCCAGTAATTGTCTCGTTCGAGTAAAGTAAGGACATTGACAAGGTATTGGACTTTTTTAAAGACTTGGTCTCCCATATCTGTCAATTCATAGTTGCCATTTTTTTGAATTACAAGGTCACTGTCTGTAAGCCTTTTGATCTGGGGTAAGATAGCCGTGGGAGAAACATCAAGAAGGGTCTTAATTTCTTCCATTGTTCTTGGTTTCTCTCCCAAGAGTAAAAGGAGGTCTCTTCTTTTCTGGGAACGAAATACTACATCTATTAACTCATGTTGCATTCAAACCACTTCTATCGCGTTTTTATATTAATATGAAATCTACGTATCATGTGACACTAAAATCTCCACACAAAGACAGATATAAATTTGAGTTTCATTCTGACTTTGTACGACCTGAATAGGAAGAAGCGTTTGTGCCATACATTGAGATTCGATATATTCATTTATATAAAAGAGTTTGGATTAATAATTTTAAACGTGAAGGCGTCTTAACAATATAATTCAAGCAGTATTAAAATAATTTCTGATTATCCTAAAAACAGTAGCGTTAGGTACACTTTGAGGTTGTCAGTATCTTAAATAGCAGAATAATCAAGTTATGTAAAGCTGAAAGAGGACATTATGATCATTGAAATTTTTGATAGGCTTTATCTGAATAATCTCATTGTTTAAAGAATTCTAATATGTTTCTCTTTCACGTGTCTAATACTTCACTCTAACATTTAATTTTAGTAACTTGCTCTAACACCTCATTCTAACAACTTGCTTTAATACCTCACTCTAAACCTCATTCTACAACTTGATCTAATGCCTCACTCTAATATCTCGTTCTGACAGCTTGTTCTAATAACTCACTCATTTGAAAGGCAGATACCTTGTACTATTGAATTCCACTTCAAAAATTTAGTATCAATATCTCTAGATAAATGAGGGCATAAAATCTCAGGGTAAAAAGCTTCACAATTGATTCAAAATTTTAGACCTAATATTGCACTATAAAAACCGGGAAAAAATTTCCATCGGTTATGGTATATGTGATAATCTCCCCTAATAATGCTGTAAAGACGTGTCAGCATTAGCAGGCACGAAATCAATCAAAAAGGAAAAGTTCCGGTGAAAAGAAAAAAATTCTTTCACTGGTAGATCCTGAGGATAATCTGAAGATAAAATCCTATGGAATGATTTATCTGTAGATTTTCCAGGGCTGAGTACCTTTGAAAGAAATGATTTCATGGAGGTAAAGCCGGAACCTCACGACACCGAACATATCCGGGACTGCAGACCCGGTAACGGTAACGACCTTTTTGCTAAAAACCAAGACGGAGGTTTAAAAATATGTTGGACTTTACAGAGGCAAGTCTGAAAAAGGTTTTAACCAGATACAATGTGGCTCTGGAAAAGGCAATGACGCCTGAAGAAGCCGCAGAAGAGATCTATCCTAAAGACGAACTGATTTACCCGATCGCAAAGGCCATCTTTGAAGGAGAAGAAGATGACGTTATCGAGGGTCTCCAGGCAGCAATCGATGCAGGCAAGGACCCAATTGCACTTATCGATGACGCTCTCATGGTCGGTATGGGCGTTGTCACAAGACTCTATGATGAAGGTATCATTTTCCTTCCAAATGTCATGATGTCCGCTGACGCCATGCTCGAAGGTATCGAATTCTGTAAGGAAAACTCCGAAACTGCTCCTGTAACCAAGGGAACTGTTGTCTGCCACGTCGCAGAAGGTGACGTTCACGATATCGGAAAGAACATCGTTACCGCTCTTCTCAGGGCAAATGGTTACAATGTGGTTGACCTCGGAAGGGACGTCCCTGTGGATGAAGTTCTCAAGGCAGTTGCTGAAAACAACCCAATTATGGTCACAGGTACTGCACTCATGACCACCACAATGTATGCATTCAAGGAAGTTAACGACAAACTCCTCGAGAAAGGATATAAGATTCCGTTCGCATGCGGTGGCGGCGCAGTTAACCAGGACTTCGTATCCCAGTTTGCACTTGGTGTATATGGAGAAGAAGCCGCTGACGCCCCCAAGATTGCTGATGCAATCATCGCAGGTACCACAGATGTCGCAACATTAAGAGATAAATTCCACAAGCACTGAGGTGAGTTAAATGGCAGCAAAAAGATACACTTCAATGGCATACGCAAGCGCAGACGAAATGACCTTCGGCGTATCCAAATACCCGGTAAAGGCAGGCCTCGACCTCGAGATCGGTGCAGGCTACACAATTCCTGAAATTAACTATGCTCCTAGACCTGAAGCCGGTTCATCCAAGGAAAAGCTCGTAAAGGAATACGAGAGGATCACCACTGACATTATGTCAAGAATGGTTCAGGTTGGTTTCCCGGCAGTTATCCTCGAAACCGAACACGTCCAGCAGATGTCCAACAACCCTTCCTGGGGAGCAGAAGTTGCACACGCACAGAAGACCATCATGGAAGAGTTCCACGATGAATATGGCATAAAGTGCGCACTCCGCCACACAATCGGTGACATCCGTGAGAACAGGGATTTCCTCCAGCTCAGAGGCGACAAATACTCTGTCTTCCTCGAAGCCTTCGAAGAATGCGCAAAGGCCGGTGCTGACCTGCTTTCCGTTGAATCAATGGGTGGTAAGGAAGTATTCGACTACGCAGTTCTTAGGAACGACATCGCTGGTATGCTCTATGCAATCGGCTGTCTCGGTTCCATTGACATGGAACTCATCTGGTCAGACATCTCCGCAATTGCAAAGAAGACCGGAACTGTTTCTGCAGGTGACACAGACTGTGCCCAGGCAAACACTGCAATGTTCATCGGCGGTGGACTGCTCGACAAGAATCTCGCCCACACCCTTGCAATCCTTGCAAGAGCAATCTCTGCTCCAAGATCCCTCGTCGCATATGAATGCGGCGCTGTTGGTCCAGGTAAGGACTGCGGATATGAAAACGTCATTGTCAAAGCCATCACAGGTATGCCAATGACCCAGGAAGGTAAGACCTCAACCTGCGCCCACTCTGATGTAATGGGTAACCTCATTATGCAGTGCTGTGACTGCTGGTCCAACGAGTCTGTTGAGTACCACGGTGAATTCGGCGGTACAACTGTCCAGTGCTGGTCCGAGTCCCTTGCATACGACTGTGCCCTTATGAACACTGCTCTTGAAACCAAGAACGACAAGGTTCTCAGGGACCTTCTCATGCTCTCCGACAGATACAGAGACCCCCAGGCCTATGTGCTTGCATATGACAACGCATACAGAGTCGGTCAGGCAATTGTTAAGGACGGAGACAACATCTACCTCAGAGCAAAGAACGCTGCAGTCGAATGCTGCAACATTGTTGAAGAAGGTGCAGCTGGCAAGCTTGATCTCTCCAGATTCGAAGCCAAAGCACTTGCAGATGCAAAAGCATCTCTCGAAGCTCTTCCGGACGACATGGACAAGTTCATGGACGACTGCCTTACAAAATATAAGAGTGAAGTTAAAGTCTTCCTGCCGGAGAACTACGGCTTCTAAGCCGAACCCTCCGGTTCTCTTTTTTTCTTTTTTAAGCTGTCTTGAATCCGCAAAATATTAATGTTTCTTATAGTCTTTAATTTGTTTTTGAGTGCTATTTTCTTTTTTCCTATTCTCTGCTCCTGTATCTCAGTTTAACTTTGCATGTGAACCTTTGCATTTTTAATTTACAGTGTTTATACTCGCAAGCTTTCTCCACTTGATCATGCCGCAACCGTTGCGTCGGCTGATCACGCCGTCATGATGTTTTNNAATTACCTGTATTTGTTATTTCACTTTCTCCATCTGTGGCATAATAATTTGTTTTTGAGTGCTATTTTTAATTTACAGCGTTTATACTCGCAAGCTTTCTCCACTTGATCATGCCGCAACCGTTGACCCGCAACTGTTACGCTGCAACCGTTGGGCCGCAACCGTTGCATCGGCTGATCATGCCGTCATGATGTTTTAGATTTATCAGTGATTTTCGGTCAAGCCTTTTTTGAAAAGGCTTGCGGTCAAGCAGTTTTTTGAAAAGGCTTGTGATCACACCAATAGGATTCTGGACAAGGTTACCAAATCTAAACGTTACTTAAGTTTTCTCTCAAGCCTTTTGAATAAAGGCTTGAGAACCCAGGGCTAATTATTCTTATACCAGATGAATTGATTAAAAAGAAAAACAATATAAAGTAATACGTAATATAAATAAAGTAGCTTAAGTCTAAATATCGTAAAACTACTTATAAGGAACAAATTACATTCATAAGGAATAAAAATATACCCAATTTAATAATTATATAGAATAAAAGAAAAAACATATATATACGAGAGAACTATCTATAGTTAGTAGCGTGGGACAAAAAAATATACGAACAGACTAAAAACCGTGCCATCAATGAGGAGTTTAAATAACTCTCCCATGTTACTCTTTCTTCTTTTAATTTTGAACTCTTAAAATAACTCAGTTTTAAGGTAGTAAGTTTTTTCATAAATGGAGGCTTTTTCAGCAATTTCGCAATAATTTCTAATACTGAATTTTAACCTGTTTTTTCAAAAAAGAACTCCTATATATGGTTGTATACGGAAAAGTCACTTGAGGTGATCAGTTCTACTAATTTTCAGTTATTCTACACCTCCGGAGGTCTTACTATAACTTATTCGAGAAGTTATCAAAGATGGGAGATACAGAAATAAAAACAAGAGATTGCGGAGACTTGCCAGAGAACTGGACGGGATTCGCGCTGTAAGAGAAATGCTTGAAAAAAAACTTTAACAGGGAAAATTTGTGAAAAGTCTCTCCAGTTTCTGCAATACTTCTGCAAATCAGACTGAGTGAAGAAAATAATCCGGAAAAACCATAATCACTTTGCAATGAGGCTTTTCAGGTACTTGAAAAGGGAAGCATGGTCTTCGAGCACGAGATCTGCATGTTCTATCTTTTCAGGCTTAAGCATACTCGCAACTGCAACACAATAAAGCCCTGCTCTCTTGGCAGCGGTTATCCCCAGAGGCGCATTTTCAATTACTATGCACTCATTTTTTGTCAGGTCAAGTTTCTCAAGGGCTTTGAGGTAAGGGTCAGGATTCGGTTTTCCACGTTCAAGGTCACTCCCGGTAATTATGACATCAAAATAGTTAGAAAAATACTTATTGACAATTTTGTTTACTGTATCATTGTGTGACCCTGAGACCAGAGCGAGTTTGAAGTGTCGTTTCAATACCTCAAGGCAATTCATAATACCTTCATAAGGCTTTATCCGGTCAAACTCAAGGGCCTCCCGCTTCTTTTCAGGCAGTTGCTCTAAATGCCAGGGTTCAGGCTTTTTTCCGGCCTTTTCGAAAATTAATTCAATTAATCTTTTGTTGTTTGAGCCTTCAAGCTCATAAATATCTTCCCTGGTAATGTTAATACCAACTTCCTTGAAAGTTTTAACCCAGGCTTCGGCCTGGAAAGGCATGGAGTCCACAAGTACTCCATCCACATCAAAAATTATTGCTTTTAACATCTATTCAATAGATTGTTATAATCTATAATAAATATTATGAAAAACAAAGTTCAGTAAAATCCCTATATAGATATATATTAGACTGTGGTAGCTTACTATTTTTTGGTAAACTTTCTTTTTATTTTCGTCTTGAATACTTATCATATAGGATTCCCCCTAACCAGTATCCTACGAAGGCAAAAATAAGGGTCCCTGGAACATAAATTGAGGGCCCCACTCCCTTAACGGAAAGCAATACATTAAAACCTGAGTTTGACAGTT